>CANRFW010000008.1 GCA_947630035.1 uncultured Clostridia bacterium
CTTCTATGCGCAGATGACCCCCGAACATGTGGAGACGGTCGTAAGAAAGCACCTCGTCCCGGGCGGGGAGATCGTGCAGGAACTCCTCTTCCAGGACACCGTGCATACGGACGGTTCCATCACTCCCTTCGCGGAGACCCCCTTCTATAAGAAACAACTGCGTATCGCCCTCCGCAACTGCGGCGTGATCGCGGCGGAAGACATTGAGGAGGCGATCGCCGCGGGCGACTACGCCGCCATCGAAAAGGTCCTCACTTCCATGACGCCCGACGACGTCATCAAGGAAGTTCTCGACTCGGGACTGCGCGGCAGAGGCGGCGCGGGCTTCCCCACCGGCAGAAAGTGGATGTTCGCGAAGGCTTCGCAGGGCGACATCAAATATGTCTGCTGCAACGCCGATGAGGGCGACCCCGGCGCATTCATGGACCGCTCCGTTCTCGAGGGCGACCCGCACTGCGTCCTCGAAGCCATGACCATCGCAGGCTACGCGATCGGCGCCCATCAGGGCTATATCTACGTCCGTGCGGAGTACCCCATCGCCGTCCAGCGGCTTAAGATCGCCATTTCGCAGGCGAGGGAATACGGCCTCCTCGGCAAGAACATTTTGGGCCTCGGGTTCGACTTCGACATCGATATCCGTCTCGGCGCGGGCGCGTTCGTCTGCGGCGAAGAGACCGCGCTCATGACCTCCATCGAGGGGCATCGCGGCGAGCCTCGCCCCCGTCCTCCTTTCCCTGCCGTAAAGGGCCTCTTCGGCAAACCCACCATCCTCAACAATGTGGAGACGTGGGCGAATATCAACCCCATCATCATGAAGGGGGCGAAGTGGTTCTCCTCCATCGGCACCGAGAGATCGAAGGGCACCAAGGTCTTCGCGCTCGGCGGGAAGATCAACAACGTCGGCCTCGTCGAAGTCCCTATGGGTACGACTTTGCGCGACATTATCTATGAGATCGGCGGCGGCATCCCGAACGGCAAGGCGTTCAAGGCCGCACAGACGGGCGGCCCCTCGGGCGGCTGCATCCCCGCGAGCCTCATCGATACCCCCATCGACTTCGACAACCTCGTCGCCATCGGCTCCATGATGGGTTCGGGCGGCCTCATCGTCCTCGACGAGGATACCTGCATGGTGGACCTCTCCAAGTTCTACCTCGAGTTCACGGCGGACGAGAGCTGCGGAAAGTGCACCCCCTGCCGCATCGGAACAAGGCGCCTTCTCGACCTCCTCACGAAGATCACCGAGGGCAAGGGCGAAGAGGGCGATATCGAAAAGATCGGGGCGCTCGCGGAACACATGAAGAGTTCCTCCCTCTGCGCGCTCGGCCAGAGTGCGCCCAACCCCGTCCTCTCCACCCTGCATCACTTCCGTGACGAGTACGAGGAGCATATCAGAGATCACAAATGCTCCGCGGGCGTCTGCAAGGCCCTCCTCTCCTACTCCATCGACAAGGAGAAGTGCATCGGCTGCGGACTCTGCTCGAGGAACTGCCCCGTCGCGGCGATCACCCGCACCGATTACACGGCGCCCGGTCACAAGCTCGCATCGTTCGAGATCGACCCCGCCAAGTGCATCAAGTGCGGCGTGTGCATGAGCAACTGCAAATTCCATGCAGTCGAGAGAAAGTGAGGTAAAGACAAATGGCAAACGTAAACCTTAAGATCAACAATATTCCCGTCACCGTTCCCGAGGGAACGACCATTCTGGAGGCGGCACGGAAGGCGAACGTCGTCATCCCCACCCTCTGCTATCTGAAGGACGTGAACTGCGTCGGCTCCTGCCGCATGTGCCTCGTGGAGGCCACGGGTGCGCGCGGGCTGGTGGCGGCTTGCGTCTACCCCGTCGCCGAGGGCATGGAGGTACAGACCAACACCGAAAAGTGCAGAAAGAGCCGTAAAATGTCCCTCGAACTTCTTCTTTCCAAGCACAAGAAGAGCTGCCTCTCCTGCGAGAGAGCGGGCAACTGCGAACTGCAGCGTCTCTCCGTGGAGTACGACTGCGATCCCAACTACTTCGAGACCGACCCCAACCTCGACCATCCCATCGACGTCTCCGCTCCCTATGTGGTGCGCGACCGCGACAAGTGCATCAACTGCACCCGCTGCGTAGCCACCTGCAAGAGCCAGCACGTCGGCGCGATCGGCCCCATCGGGCGGGGCTATGTCTCCCATATCGGGAGCGCGTTCGAAATGTCCCTCATGGAATCGGTGTGCGTGGGCTGCGGCCAGTGCATCGTCGCCTGCCCCGTGGGCGCCCTCTACGAGCGCACCACCGTGGACGAGGTGTGGGCCGCCATTGCGGATAAGACGAAGAAGGTCGTCTTCTTCACCGCTCCCTCCGTCCGCGCCACGCTCGGCGAGGCGTTCGGGCTTCCCGTCGGCACCAACGTCGAGGGCAAGATGGTCGCCGCCATCCGCAAGCTCGGCAGCGGCATCGAAGTCTTCAATATGGACGTGACCGCCGACCTCACCATCATGGAGGAGGCGAACGAACTATTAAACCGCATCCAGACGGGCGGCGTCATGCCCATGTTTACGAGCTGCTGCCCCGGTTGGGTGAAGTTCGTGGAACAGAAGTACCCCGAGATGATCCCCCACCTTTCCACCTGCAAATCCCCGCAGGAAATGTTCGGCGGGCTTCTCAAGACCTATTACTGCGAGAAGAACGGCATCGATCCCAAAGATCTCTATGTCGTCTCCGTCATTCCCTGCACGGCGAAAAAGTACGAGTGCAAACGCCCCGAGATGAACGGCGAGGTGGACGCGGCGATCACGACCCGCGAGCTTGCCCGCATGATCAAGACGGCGGGCATCAACTTCAAGGACCTCAAGAAGGAACCCTTCGACGATCCTTTCGCGACCTGCTCGGGCGGCGGCACCATCTTCGGCGCGACGGGCGGCGTGATGGAAGCGGCGCTCCGCGTTGCGGCGAAGACCCTCGACGGCGACTTCGAAGTGGTGGACTTCCCCGAAGTCCGCGGTGCCGTCCCCATCAAGGAGGCAACGTACAAGGTCGCAGGCAAGACCATCCGCGTGGCGGTCGCCAGCGGGCTCGGCAATGCGGCGGAGATCATCGAGGGCATCAAGAAGGGAACGCGGCATTACGACTTCGTCGAGATCATGGCGTGCCCCGGCGGCTGCGTGAACGGCGGCGGCCAGCCCACCTTGCCCGATGAGATCCGCAACTCCAAGAACCTCAAGGAGCTTCGCGCGAAGGCGCTCTATAAGAGCGACAAGAAGAACAGCATCCGCCTCTCCTCCGAATCGCCCGTGATCGACACCATCTACGGCGAATACTTCGGCGCTCCCAACAGCCACAAGGCGCACGAGGTCCTGCACACCTCCTACAAGGCAGACCCGAGAATCTGACCTCAAAACCAAAAAACCGCCTCTTCGGAGGCGGTTTTTTTCATGCTTTCTCTATGGTCTTCCCCAATGTCCTCCCTCCGCACTCCCGCGCCGCAATCCGCCCGCCAAGCGGATTTTTTGCTTATATTATCTACGATTTTCCGCTCGGCACGAAAATAACATACGTTATATAACATATGTTATAAGAACGCCCTCCCCCTTGCGGCAGACGAAGAAAGCCGCCCGTGCGGGGGCGCACGGGCGGCTGTAATACATGTTATTCGCTATCGCTTATCGGCTTCCCTTTCTCTGCGAGAAGAGCCACTTCAGCGTGGGCGGGTTTTCCTCATCGCCCGCGTAGGCAACGGCCCTGTCCCATATGCCGTGGCCGCCGCCCTCGAAGGCGACGTAGCGGATCTTCCCCTTGCCGAACTTTCCGATCGCCCGCACCATCTCCTCGGTGCAGCGCACGGGGACAACGGGGTCCGCCGTGCCGTGGAAGGTATAGATGGGGATATCCGCGAGCTGTTCCGCCTTGGTGGGGTCTCCCCCGCCGCAGATGGGAATACCCGCCGCAAAGAGGTCCCCGTGCCGCGTGAGCATGTCCCATGTGCCGAATCCGCCCATGGAAAGCCCGAAGATGTAGACGCGGTCTTTATCCACGGTCCCCGCCGCCACCGTGTCGGAGACGAGCTTATAGACGAGTTTCAGTTGGGGCGTTTCGGGCGTGCCATCCACCGAGTAGAAAAAATCGGGGTGGGTGTAGTCCGCCCAATACTTCTCTTCGGGGCACTGCGGAGCGATGACGACGGAGCGGTAGAGTTCCTTCTCCACCGTAAACGCGGGCAAAAGGGCGAGGGCGAGCTGCTTCTCGTTGTCCCCTCCCCGCTCCCCCGCGCCGTGCAGGAAGAGGACGAGGGGCGGCTTCTTTGTACCGCTCTCCGGCATGCGGATGCGGTAATCGATGCTCCCCTCCGCGCCCGTGTAAGTTTTCCGTGCAAACTGTTCCGCAAGCTCCCGATCGTAAGACATATCCTTCTCCTATTTGATTTTTTTCTGTTCAAAGAGCCATTTCAGCGTGGGAGGATTCCTGTCGTCCCCCTGAAAGGCGAGCGCCTGATCCCAGATCACATGCCCCGCGCCCTGATACTCCACATAGTGGATAAGCCCCTTCCCCTGCCGCTCGATGGCCTCCACCACCGTTACGGTGCCCTCCACGGTGATATTGGTGTCCGCCGTGCCGTGGAAGGTATAGATGGGGATCTCCGCGAGCTGTTCCGCCTTGGTGGGGTCCGCGCCCCCGCAGATGGGAATGCCCGCCGCAAAGAGATCGCCGTGCCTCGTAAGCATATCCCATGTGCCGAATCCGCCCATGGAAAGCCCGAAGATGTAGACGCGGCTCGCATCCACATAGTCCTGCCCGATATACTCTTCGAGGAGCTGCGCCGTGAGTTTCAGCTGTACGCTCTCGGGAATTTGGTCGACGCTGTAGAGGCCGTAAGTCCAATCGACCTCCACCCACCGTTTGTTCCGCGGGCACTGCGGGGCAATGACGACGGAATCGTACATTTCACACTTATAGCTCGAATACGTTTTGAGGACGGCGAGATCGAGCTGGGCGTCGTTGTCGTCCCCGCGCTGTGCCGCGCCGTGCAGGAAGAGGACGAGGGGGACGGGGCGGTCGGTGTGATCGGGCATGCGCACGCGGTAACCGATGGAATTGGTCCCGTCCGTAAACGTCTTCTCCTCGAACTGTGCGCGGACCTCGCTCTCGGTGAGGGCAACGCCCACGGCGATCCGCTCCTCCGCGGTCTTATCCCGATAGGTTACGGTGACGGCAACATTCTCCGCCGTGAGGGCGGCTGTGGGCGAGTAGGTGTAATCGGTGACCTGCTCCTCCGTGCCGTCGCTGTAATGCGCCGTGACGACAAGCCCCGCGGGATCGAATTTCTCCCCCACGTTGTAGCGGGTCTCGTATTCTCCGCCGAGGGTGATCCCCGTGAGGGTCGCGGGCACCTTCTCTTCGCCGCACGCCGCGGCGCCGAATGCCGCCATGAGGCACACCGCAAAGGACGCGGCCGATAACAATGCTTTTTTCATATGGATCTCCTTATCGTAAGATAGACCCATTGTACCCGAACGCCGCCCGCCTTTCAAGTGAAAATTTGCGCAAACTGTATTGAAAAACGACGAATTCGTTCGGAAAATGTGAGAATTTCTCAATCCTCCGCCTCGAGATAGAAGCTGACGGGGCGGAAGCCGTCGTTACAGGAGACCATGGCGGAATGGGGATCTTTCATCCAGCCGCCGAAAAAATTCCCGCCGCCGCATGCAAGTTCCTTTACGAACTTCTCCATGTTCTCCCATGCGCCCGCGCACAGCCCCGCGGGCCTCTCGCCCGTTGAATAGAAGACCTGCCCCTCGCGGACGGAACACGGCTCCTCTGGGAAATTTTCGTATTTTGCGGAGAGATCGGGGTACTCCGTTCTCCGCACGGCGGTGATCTTTACGCGCGGCATGCTTTCTCCTTTTTCCCCGAAAATGGGGACATGGGGTCAGATTTTTCGGAAAATCTTCGAAGAGAAGGGGGGAAGATGCACCTCGCTTAAGAGGGTGCGCTCCCCCGTAAACACGTCCTCCCCCTCCCCGTCTCCCGCATGGAGAACGCAGTCCGTTTCGGCGATATTGACGGCGACGAGGAGCCTCTCCCCTCCCCCCTCGCGGAGGAAGGAAAAGTCGGTATTGCGGAGGGTGACCTTCGTATACGTCCCATAGGCGAGGGCGGGGCTTGCAGCGCGCAGACGGGCAAGGCGGGCGAGGTGAGAAAAGAGGTCGCTGCGGGAGCGGTCGATCTCACATGCTGCGGGGCGGAGGCGGTAGTCCCCCTCCGATTTATCCCCCTTCGCCGCGTACTCCGAGCCGTAGTAGATGCAGGGAATGCCCGGCATCGTGAAGAGAACGGAGTATAGGCCGAAGAGGTTGCGCCCCTCCTTGAGGGCGGTGGCGGCGCGCTCCACGTCGTGATTGTCGACGAACGAAAAGAGGTTCTTGCCGCGGAGGAGCGCCCACGGGAAGTTGCCGAAGAGACGGGAGAGGGAGTACTCGATCTCGAAGAGGTTGCGCGAATTGAACGCCGAGACGAGGCTGCGGTAGCCCTCGTAATTGGTGATCGAATCGAGCCGCGAGGGGCAGAGGTTCTGCGCGAAATTGTTGAGGTGGATGACCTCCCCCATGAGGAAAAAGTCCTCCTTCTCGGCATTCACCGTGCGGCGCAAGAGTTCCATGAACCACGGCGGGAGGAGGTAGCTTACGTCGAGACGGAGCCCGTCGATATGGAACTCGCGGATCCAGAAGCGCACCGCATCCATGAGATAGTTTTGAAGGTCTGCGTTTTCGAGGCGGAGCTTGACAAGCTCGGGGTGCCCCTCCCAATCGGCGTAAGAAAGCCCGTCGTTATAGCGGGAATTGCCGTGAAAATCTACGTTGAACCAGAAGCGGTAGTCCGTCCCCTCCCTCTTTTCAAGCACCTCGCGGAAGGGAGGAAATCCCCGCCCGACGTGGTTGAAGACGCCGTCGAACACCACCCGTATCCCCGCCGCATGGAGGGCGTCCACCATGTGCGCAAGCTCCCCGTTCGTGCCGAGACGGCGGTCGGCGCGGAAGAAGTCCACCGTGTCGTAGCCGTGCCGCTCGCTCTCGAAGAGGGGGTTGAAGAGAACGGCCGTCACGCCGAGTTCGAGAAGTTTGGGGATCTCCGCCTCGATCGCCTGAAACCTGTGGCGGGTCTCCCCGAAGTCGTTCTCCCGCTCCGCGCCGCAAAAGCCGAGGGGGTAGATCTGATAAAACACTGCCTCGTCAAACCACATATTCGTCCTTCCCGTTTTTCAGGACGGCGCCCAGAACTTCGCACGCGTTGCGCTGCAACTCGCCGAGGGTGAGCCGCCCCTTCTTATCAAGTCCTTTTTTGAGACCGCCGTGCTGCTTCTTTTTGCCGAGGTAGCCGCCGCCCGGCATCAGCACATTGACCCCCGCCCGCACGCGCAGGGGGTTGTTTTTCATCCTTTTGAAGAGGCGGGAGCGCCCCTTGTGCATCCACCAATCGGTGATGACGCACCCCCCGAACCCCCATTCGCCGCGAAGGATCCCGCGGACAAGCTCGTAATGATAATAGGCCTGCACGCCGTTGACGCTGTTGTAGGAGGTCATGAGGAAATGGGGCTTCCCCTCCTTTACGCAGATCTCGAACCCATAGAGGTAGAGTTCGCGGAGCGCCCGTTCGGAGAGGCGGCTGTCGTTCTTCGAACGGTTGAACTCCTGATTGTTGCAGGCGAAGTGCTTGGGGCACGCCGAAACGCCCGCGCTCTGCAGGCCGCGCACGGCGGCCGCCGCCATCTTGCCCGAGAGAAAGGGATCCTCCGAGTAGTACTCGAAGTTCCGCCCGCAGAGGGGATCGCGGTGGAGATTGAGGGCGGGAGCGAGCAGCACGTCGGAACCGCGCGCCTTCATCTCCTCCCCCACCGCGGCATACACCGCCTCCGTGAGGGCGGGATCGAAGGTGCAGGCGAGGGCGGTCGCAATGGGAAGAAGGGAGCTTTTCGCCTTTAATCTTATGCCCGAGGGACCGTCCGTCATCGTGAGAGGGGGCACCCCGCGCTCCCTGAGAGCTGCGCTTACGCCGCCCATGACCCCCGCATTGCCGCCCGCCCCGAGGGGGCTGTCCATTTTGAGGGCGCCGTAGGCGAGGTCTTCAAGCTCCGGAACCGTGAGAGAGGCGACGAATTCCCCGAGGGAAACTTCACCTTTTCTTACCGCGGAGAAGTGCGGTTTTTCGTCATTTTGGGGGAACGGGGACGGAATTTGCGCCTCGATCTCCGAACGGAGTTCGCCTTTTCTATTTTCCCCGCGGAGGACTTCCCGCCCGTCCGCCGTCTCTGTTTCAAGATCGCGGAAGGGAGCAACCCTGCGGGAGAGGCGTTCTTCCGTCTCCACGCGGTCGAGGGTGAAGGAGGCGATTCTCTCCGCGCGGGAGGAGGTCCCGAAGTAGATGCCGTACTCCCCCGCACAGCGCACATAGGCGGAGGCGAGACGGTCGTAGGAGCAAAAGGCGCGGGGCGGGATGGCGATCTCCCCCCTCTCCTCCTCTCCGGGGCGGAGGAGCGCCGTCTTGCAAAAGCCCGCAAGCTCCCGCGCGGGGTTGCCGAGAAGGCCGTCCGGCTTGCGCACATAGACCTGCACCACCTCCCTGCCCGCTCTCTCCCCCACGTTCTTCACGCAAAATTTTACCTTGCCTTCCGCATACTCCGCCTCGGAGTGAAAGCGGGTGTAACTCAACCCGTACCCAAAGGGGAAGAGAACTTTCTCCTGCGCCTTGGTGGAAAAATAGCGGTAGCCGACGTAGATATCCTCCGAATAATTGTTGTAGGCGGCATTGCCGAAATTGCCCGAAGTCGGGTAATCGGAATACGCCCTCGCCGCGGTATCGGCGAGCTTCCCGCAGGGGTTTACCTTCCCCGTGAGAAGATCGGCGCAGGCGTCCCCCGCCTCCATCCCGCCCTGCCACAGGAGGAGGACGGCGCCGACTTTGTACCGCTCCGTAAAGGAGAGGTCGATGAGGTTCCCCATGTTGAGGAGGACGGCGACATGCGCAAAGTGCCCCGTGACGAGGGCGAGCATCTTCTCCTCCCTGTCCGTTAAATAGTAGCTCCCCTTTTTGAGTTCCTGATCGCAGTCCTCCCCCGCGGCGCGCCCGATGACGACGACCGCCGTCTCCGTCTCCTTGCGTGCGGAGAGGACCTGCTCCTCGGTAAGCGGCATTTCGGGGAGGCTCCTCGGCCATTCCCCCCATCCGCCGTACTCCGCGGGGTGTTCTTCGGAATAGGTACGGTACGCCTCCTCGAGGGAAGCCGCAAGAGGAATGCCGCCCGCTTTCAGCCCCTCGGCGATAGAGACGCGGTAGGGGGTGATGACGTTCCCGCCCGAGCCGTATCCCGAATAAAAGGTATCGTTTTGCGCCCTTCCGAAGAGGGCGATCTTTTCAGAGAGCGGGAGGACGCCGTCGTTTTTGAGGAGGACTGCCCCCTCCGCGGCGGCACGGCGCAAGAGGGCGGAAGTCTCCTTCGTGACCTCCCCCCGATACTCCCCCGCGTTCGCCCTCTGGCTTAACGGACTTCCCGCGAGACGGAAGTAAATTTTCGCCGCGGCGTTTATCAGCTTTTGCTTGAATTTGCCCATACACTCTCCAATGTTTTGATTATATCAAAAAAAGCAAAATCTGTCAATGGGGGGCGAAGAAAGAGTTGCATTTTCTTTTCGGGAGGGATATAATAGACGGCATGGAACTCACACAATTTCTTGCAACTTCTTATACCCCCTACCATGCCGTGAAAAACGCCGTCTCCCTCTTGGAGAAGGGCGGCTTCGTCCCCCTCGGCGAGAAGGAAGAGACCCCCCTTTGCGAGGGCGGGAAATACTATCTCGTGCGGGGCGGCGGGCTCGTCGCCTTCCGTCTCGGGCGGGAGAGCGGGCTGCGCATCGTCGCCTCCCACACCGATTCCCCCTGCCTCAAACTGAAGGAGAGCGCCCTCTCGGACGGGACGTATACCCGCCTCAATATCGAGACGTACGGCGGGGGCATCTGGCATACCTTTTACGACCGTCCCCTCCGCCTCGCGGGAAGAACGGTGCGCGCCTCGGGGGAGGGCCTCGAAGTCTCCCTCTACGAGAGCCCCTTCCGCGTCGTCATCCCCTCCCTCGCCATCCATCAGGACCGCGAGGTGAACAAGGGCTTCACTCCCGATCTGCAGCGGGACCTCCCCCTCCTTGCCCTCGGCAAAAAGGAGCTTGCGCCCCTCCTCGAAAATGCCCTCTCCTACGACCTCTTCGCCGTGCCCGACGAGCCGCCTTTCTATAGCGGTGCGGACGGGGAATTCCTCTGCTCCCCCCGTATCGACGATCTCACGGGGGTGTATGAGAGCCTCGTCGCCCTTATAAATGCGGACCCCTCGGCGACGGCGGTGTGCGCCGCCCTCTGCGGGGAGGAGATCGGGAGCCGCGTCGAGGACGGTGCGGGCGGAGATCTTCTGCGCAACGTACTCGAACGCATTTGCCGCGCACGCGGGGAGAGGGCGGAAGCGGTCTATCCCGATTCCCTCCTCCTCTCCACCGACAACGCCCACGCCCTGCACCCCAACCGCCCCGAGGTCTCCGACCCCGCAGACCGTCCCGTTTTGGGCGGGGGGATCGTCATCAAGTCGCATGCGGACGGCGCCTACACGACGAACGCCGTCACCTCCGCCCTCCTCAAAAAGATCTTCGGGGACGCGGGCGTCAGGTATCAATCCTTCTACAACCGCACGGGCATGCGGAGCGGGGCGACCCTCGGCGCCATCTCCCTCGCGCAGGTCTGCATCCCCTCCGTCGATATCGGCATCGCCCAGCTCGCCATGCACTCGGCGCTCGAGACCGTCTTAAAAGAAGACGTCGGGGAACTCGGCAGGGGATTAAAGGCCTTCTTCGAGAGCCGCTTCACGAGGACGGGCGACAAACTTCTCTTCCGTTAAAAGACGGCCGGCTGCGATTTGCGGCCGGCTTTTTTATACGGTGCCCCGCGCCGCCCGCTTCCCCGCGGGCGGCGCGGGAAAAACTCCCCTTTCTCGACCCGCTCCCGCAAAATGGGAAAAAATACGCGCGCCCGCCCGTGGTACCATGGAGGAAAACGCGCGCGGGAGGGCGGCATGGCGAGAAAGATCGTGATGACCTCGGGCAAGGGCGGCGTCGGGAAGACGACGGTCTGCTGCAATCTCGGCGTGCAGCTCGCAAAGCGGGGGTGCCGTGTCCTCGTCGCCGACCTCGACTTCGGGCTGAACAATGCCGACGTCGCGCTCGGCGTGGAAAATCTCGCCCTCTACGACCTCGTGGACGCGGTGGAGGGGAAGTGCCGCCCGCGGCAGGCCCTCACCCGCCACCCCCGCTACCCCACCCTCTCGGTGCTGCCGAGCGGCCGCGTTGCGGAGCATTACGTCTCCCCGCAGGCGATCCGCCTCGTCCTCGACTCCCTCGCGCCGCAGTTCGACTTCATCCTCCTCGACTCCCCCGCCGGCATCGAGGAGGGATTCCACCGCGCCGCGTCCTGTGCGGAAGAGGCCGTCCTCGTCACCACCCCCCACGTCTCCGCCATGCGGGATGCGGACAGGGTCGCGGGCATGCTTGCCCACTATCGGTTCGGGAGGACGGGGCTCGTCGTCAACCTCGTGCGGAAGGACAGGACGAGACGGGGAGAGACTCTCTCTCCCGAGGAGATCTCCTCCCTCCTGCGCGTCCCCCTCCTCGGAACGGTCCCCGAGGAAGACAGGCTGTATCTCAACAACATCGAGGGGCGCTCCCGCCCCTTCAAGGCGCTCGCCGGGAAACTGCTCGGCGAGGAAGACCGCGGCTTCGGAGGACGGAGATGAGAGACGATCCGAAAGAACGGGTGAAACGGCTCCTTGCAAGCGACAAGGAGGAGATGAACGAGGCCTCGCGGGCGGCGGCCCTGCGGGACTTTGCGCACGTCGCCGCGGAGTATTTCGAGGTGGAGGGTCCCCCCTCCATGCAGATCAAAACGGGCAGACGGGGTGCGGAAGTCACCTTCTCTTTCCGCGCCGTCCGCGTAAAAAATTTCACGGTACTGAAAAACTAAACTGTTGACAAAGCAAACAAAATGCGGTATACTGTAACAAAAGATTTTGTGAGGACGTCTATGGAAAGAAAATTTGCGATTCTCACCGACTCCGCGAGCGATCTTCCCAAATCCTATTATGAGGAACACAACGTCGAGTGCATTCCGCTCGGCTTCATCATGGACGGCGTCTCCTACGGCGGGGAGGACGGAGAGTTCATCGAAGATAAAGATTTCTATGCCCGCCTCCGCGGCGGCGCCATGCCCAAGACCTTCCAGATCACCCCCGAACAGGCGAAGATGCACATCCTCCCCCATGCGGAAAAGGGGGAAGACGTTCTCATCGTCTCCTTCTCTTCGGGGCTTTCGGGGACCTATGAGAGCTACGTTTCCGCCGCAACGGAGGTGAAAGCGGCATACCCCGGGCGCAAGATCGTCGTCGTCGACTCCCTCTGCGCCTCCTTGGGACAGGGGCTGTTCGTCGACTATATCGTAAAATATGCGGACGGCGGCGCAACAATCGAGGAGACGGAAACTTACGCCCTCGGCCTCCGTACCCATATCTGCCACTACTTTACCGTGGAGGACCTCAACCACCTCAAACGGGGAGGACGGGTGAGTGCGTCCGCCGCCTTCCTCGGCACCCTCCTCAACGTGAAGCCCGTGCTGCACGTCGACGAGGCGGGCCACCTCATCCCCATCGAGAAGAAACTCGGCAGGAAAAAATCGATCACGGCGCTCGTCACCCATATGAAGGAACTGCAGATCCTCACCCCCACCGACCCCATCTTCGTCAGCCACAGCGACTGCGCGGAGGACGCCGAGACCCTCGTCAAGGCACTCAAAGCGGAGTACGGCGAGCGGGAGATCTACGTCAACATGATCGGCAGCGTGATCGGCACCCACTCGGGCGCAGGCACCCTCGCCGTGTTCTTCCGCGGCCTGCACCGCTGACCCTGTTTTAAGCCGCTCGGGCGGCGGCTCGTTGCATCTTTCTGCCCCCGCACCGCAATCTTTTTTCGCTCCCACTCGGGCGGCCGCACCGCGGCCGCCCTTGCCACGCTCTTCCGCGGATTGCATTCCTGCCCTACTTTTTCGAACCGCTTGGCGGCGGCCCGTCGTATACTTCCTCCCCGCACCGCCAACCTTTTTTCGCTCCTGCTCGGGCGGCCGCACCGCGGCTGCCCTTTTTGTACGTGAAATCGATTGCAATTCCGCAAAAAACCCGCTATAATGAGAATGCGGCGGAACGCCGACACACGGAAGGTTGGCAGAGCGGTCGAATGCGGCGGTCTTGAAAACCGTTGACGGGCAACTGTCCGGGGGTTCGAATCCCTCACCTTCCGCCAATTTCGGGGGCGGGCATAGAGATATGTCCGCCTTTTATTTGCATATCTTTCTTCCGCGCGGCGCGCTTTTCCATGTATTCGAGATAATCGAGGTATTCGTCGTAATCGGTAAAGCCGAGCCGTTCCCTTTCTTTTCGGGCGTTCTTGTACTCGTTTATCCTTTGACAAAACAAGGGCAAAATCGGACCTATTCCGAAAAATTTTTCGTCGGCATAATCGCCATTAACATCTATTTTACCCCTGTTATTTTCTCATAATTTTGTATTATCGGAAGTTGACGGTCAAAAAATTTTTAGTATTTCACTTTGAAGTAATCAAGCCAAGTCTTGAATTTGTCCTGCGCGGCAAGGCAGGTATCGCGCAAGTATCCGCGCTCGGTTTTCCATTCTTTCAATCCGCGGTAGTAGAACAGTTTCAACTCCTCGTCGATGATGAACGGCACGATATTGTATTTCAGGCACTCCTTAAAGAGGAGAAGCCGCCCGATTCTGCCGTTGCCGTCTTGAAAGGGATGAATACACTCGAAACGGTAATGAAAATCCAACAGATCGTCGAAGAATTTTTCTTTGTTTGAGTTGTATTCAAAGAGCAGTTCCTTCATCTTGCCCCCGACTTCTTCGGGACTTGCCGTGTACATATCACCGACGGTGTTGGGGAGCTTTTTGTAATCGCCGGTCATAAACCAAGACTCGCGCGCATCGGTCGTCCCGTTTTTCAGTGTGCGGTGCAATTCCTTGATAAAAGCCTCCGCAATCGGCCTTCTTGCGTTTTCTATAATGAGGTCAATACACTTGAAATGATTCGCCGTTTCAACGATGTCGTCCACTCTTACCGAGCCGCCGTCGATCCCGATCGTGTTCGTTTCAAAAATGTACCGTGTCTGGTCATGAGTAAGGCGGCTTCCCTCGATATGGTTGGAATTGTAAGTCAGTTCTATCTGGACCTTATGATAAATTCCGCCCGAAAGTTTCGCGTTTTTTTCGGCGGTCAGCACTTCCAAAAGCGTGGTGGGGGCGGTCGATTTTTTATTGATACGGTCGGGCTTCTCGGCATCCTCGGGGATATTCCACGTCTTTCCCGTCAGAAAAGCGTTGTCGATTTTCCCGAGCGCACAATAATTCCGAACGCTCCGTTCGGACAAATTCCACTTCTTCGCCGTTTCAGTTACGGACAGATACTTCATTCAAAATCACCTCATGATAAGTATAGCATAAAATCGGCAAGAAAGCAAGAGTTATCGGCTCTGATTTTTATTATTTTTGCCGTTATCGGTAATCGCCATTACAATTTATATACCCGACGGTCTCATCTACAAAATCTCTACAAAACTTATCGGAAAAAGTGAATCTCCGAGGAGACGGCAACAATCGGCAAAAATCGTTAAATAGCAATAAAAAAGGCTCAAAACCGCATTTTGTACGGGTTTTAAGCCTGAAATTCGGGAATCAAGTATCAACAACGATAGATAACAGTCGGTAACGATAAACACGGTACGGGGACTTGAAAACCGTTGGCGTGCAACTCGCTTGAACACAAGTTCAAGCGAGTTGCTTTTAATTGGTTGTGTATGAATAGGTTATTTTGAGTAGACTATGTCGCCGGAGGAGAGAGTGAGGAGGGATTCGTAGGAGGAGGCGGTGCGGATGCGGTTGCCGGAAGCATCGGTAAAGTCCACGCCGCGGCCGGTCTCCCCTATCACGGCGAGGTCGGCGGCTCTGCCCGGCTCCAAGCGGCCCCACTCGCCCTCTTTTCCGAGCGCTTTGGCGGCCGAGGAAGTGACCGCGCGGAAGATCTCGGCCTCGGCCATACCCACGGCGCGGGCGACGGTCATGCAGGCGGTAAGGCCGTACCTGCCGCCCCGGTTAAAGGCGCTGAGACGCGTGAGGTCGGTACTGATCGTATCGGGAGCCGCCCCCGCTTCCACCGCGCGGCGGAACACTCCGAGATCGGTATGGACCGTTCCCGCCATGCCGGCATCCACGACTACCCCCCGCCGTTTGGCCTCGAGCAGACATGCGAACCCGTCCGCTTCGGCAGTGTTGCGCCCGCCGTGATAGACGTGCGTGGCAATATCCCCCGGCCCGAGCGCGCCGATGATATCCGCCATGGGCACCGCCGAGCCGTTGGTGTGTACGGTCACCTTGTACCCGAGTTCGCGGGCGCGGGCGACGATCTTGCGTAGAGGCTCCGTCCCGCCTGTTTTTTCGCAGTCGTAAACCACCTTAAAGCCCGCCGCCGCACTGCCGAACTTTTCGAGCAAGGCCTCGGCGCGTGCAAGATCGGGCGTGCCGTCCGAGGCAATACCGACGTTCGCAAAGACCACGCATTTGACCCCGAACGACTTAACCAGAGCCTCGTCTCCGAAGTTTGCGCCGCAGTCCGCCGCCGCAGTCACCCCGAAGGGAAAACTCCCGCAATCGGCCGAAAATCCATACATGGGTATGGAAATCCCGCGAAAATGCACATGGATATCCACCAGCCCGGGCGAGACGACAGCCCCCGCCGCATCATAGACATACTCTGCGTGATAGCCTTCCGTTCCGACCGCCGCAATCGTGCCGTTTTCCACCAGCACGTTGCCAGCCGAAAAGCGCTCGCCGTCCCATATCCTGCCGTTTATGATTGCGATACTCTTCATATTATTTTACCCGAAGTACAACCTTGCCCACGTTCTCGCCGCGCTCGAGGATCGCCTGAGCGGCTTCCGCCTCCGCAAAAGGCAGCACGCGGTATATCTCCGGCCTAATGTCTCCCGCGGAGATCTTGTCCCAAACCTTACCGACGAGTTCGCTGAGCAATCTGCCCTTTTCTTCCACCGAGCGTTTGCGGAGCATGCTCCCCGTAAGGTGCAGGCCGCGCGTGAGTACGGGGCGGAGGGAAAGTTCGGTATCGACTCCCGCAAGCGTGGAAATGAGTACCCAGTACCCGCCTTCCGCCATGTGTACCATGGCCTTGCCGAGCTGTTCCCCGGCGAGGCAGTCGAGCGCGAGCGACACCGGCCGCCCCTCGGCCTCCCATCTTGCGAACGCTTCGCTTACCGTCTCCTTGTTGAGGTCGATGACCTCCTCCGCGCCGAGCGCTTTGACCCGCGCGATGTTGTCCGCGATGACGACGTCCGTCACGACGTGCGCGCCGAGCGCCTTTGCAAGCTGAATGCCGAACGAGGCCAGACCGCTTGCGCCCGCGGCAATATACACCGTGCTTCCCGCGCGAAGGTGCCCTTCCCAAACGAGATTGAGATACGACGTCGCCATCGCCTCGGGGAGCGCCGCCGCCTCTTCGAACGTCAATCCCTTGGGCACGGGCATGACGAGCAGATACGGCACCGCGATCTTCTCCGCATACGCGCCGCCGCCGCAGAGGGCGCACACCTCGTCGCCCACGCAGAACGGGGAGTTCCTGCGCGCATTTTCTCCCAGCGCAAGCACGACGCCCGCGCATTCAAGCCCCGGCCACCCCGGCCAACCGGCGGGCGAGGGATAGGTGCCCTTCTTTTGGAGAAGGTCGGCCCTGTTGAGCGCCGCGGCGCGGATCTCTATCAGGACGTCGCCCTCCGAAATCACGGGGTCCGCGACCTCACGCATCACCAACCTGCCGTCCTTGACAAGCATCGCTTTCATGGCTTCAGTCCCCTTCCAATATCGTCTTTTTCTCGTGCAGCAACCCCTGCTTCAAAGTGAGAAAATCGCTCTGTTTAAGACCCGTGGCTTTCAGCATTTTCGAGTTGTCGTAAACCCTGTTGAAGAGGCGGGCGTAACGAAGCTGCCAGATGATCCACAGGTCGCGCTCCGGGTCGAAATCGGGCTTTCTGAAACGGAAATATTCCTCCTCGGTCACCCACTTGTGTTCCAGCCCGAAAATCTCGTGATAGAGATCGGCGATCTGCTGCCAGGTGAGCGCTTCGGACGAAGTGACGTTGTAGTCCTCGCCCGCGGCCTCGGGCAGCGCCGCAAGCCGCAGTATCATCTGCGCCACGTCCCCGCCCCATGTGAGCGACGCGGGGATATCCTTCGCCTCCTCGGGAAGAAGGACGGGCTTCCCCGCCCGGAGCGAACCGACAATACTGTCGCGTTCGAGCGTTACCAGCTGGCAGCGCTTTCTCGAATAGGTCGTAGAGGGCCGCACGATCGTCCAGTTGCGGAACTTGCTTACCCTGAGCGTGTTCTCCTCGCGCGCCTTGTACATGCAGTAGTCGTCCGAGAGAATGAGGCGGCGGTCGGTCGTCACGTCGATGAGGCGCGGCGACGTCTCCACGATCGGATTTTCCTCATTGGCGAACACCCTGCACGAGGACAAAAACACATACCTGCCTACACTTTTGAGATAGGTAGGGATCACGGCACGGAATACCTCCGTGCGATAGGTCATAAAGTCGACGACGATATCATAGTGCCGTGCCGCGGCCTCCGCGATAAAGGCGGGGTCGCGCGCATCCTTCACGCGGATACGGCGCACGTTTTGCAGAGGCGGGGCATCGTCGAGCGAAACCGCATCCACCTCATAGCCTTCTTTCGCCGCAGCCTCGGTGAGGTACGAGCCCATGGCGCCCGTCGCACCCAAAATAAGAAATTTTCCCTTCGATTGCATAATTGATTTCCTCCTTTTTTTCAAATTTTAACGCCGCAAGTCAGCATGAGGTACTTCTGCAGAAGGTACTCATGCGCGTAAGTGAACTCGCTGCCTTCTCCGCGCGCCGCACGCACGAAATCGAGCGCCATCAGGTCGTAGCGCCTGCAGCGCTCGCTTCCTGCCCCGGCATCGGGATAAGAGAGCCGCGCTTCGCTCTTCCAGCGCATTCCCTCATCGGCAATGTACATGGCGGTCGGCTCGAACGGCCGGAGCGAGACCGTGCGCTTGCTGCCGGTTACGGTGAACTCGCGCATATCCGGGCCGTTGATCTCCACGGACGAGACCTTGTACGAGGCTATCCCCTTATCGTACTCCATGACGACTACGGTGGTATCCTCACAGTCTAACCCCTCCTTGCCCGTCGCCGCCCCGAACACCTCGAAGTGTTTCGGCTCGCCCATGAGCAGGAGGATGAGGTCGAGCAGGTGACAGCCGAAAATGTAGTTGATGGGCCGCGGCACGCCGTAGGAAGCAAAGCGCGTCCGCTCGGCGAGAGTATGCTCGGTACTCATCTGCGCATAGATATTGTAGATTTCGCCCAGCTCGCCCGATTTGAGGCTGCGCATGATCTCGCGGAACCCGCCGTTGTAGCGGTACATATAGCCGGTATGGAACGCAAGTCCCTTCGCCTGTGCCTTGTCGAGGATCCGCTTGTATCCCGCAAGGTCGATCCACGCGGGCTTGTCCATCTGAACATGCAGACCCGCATCCACGCACTTGCCCGCAAGCGGGGTGAGGTCGGGCACCGTACTCTCGATAAGAGCCGCCTCTATCCCCGAAGAGAGCAGTTCGCTCTCACTCATGACGGGGATATCGCCGTATATCTCCGCTCTGTCGCGGCGCTTGGCGGCAAGACGTTCGGGGTCGGGGTCGCACATCCCGACAATGTGTACGCCGGGCGTGTTTTTGAACGCGGCGACGTTCGGGTTCGCATGGGAATGGCCCACTCCGAAAATACCCACATTCAACATTTTCACGGTTTTGTTCTCCTTATGGGAAACTTTATCTCCAATCGAACAGCAGGCCTATCCGCTCCTCTTTGCCGGAGAGGATATCCGAAAACGCCTCTTTACACTGCCCGGGCTTGTAGATATCCGCAAGGATCGGAAGGAAGGATATGCGCTTATAGGAAAGCATGTTCAGGATGGCTTCCACGTCCTCGCGGAACGTCCACACCCCCGGACGGGAATCGCAAAGCCCTCGCGCCATGTTGTGCGCTCCGTACAGTGTGATCCCCGGGCAGTGTACCTTACGGTAGAAATCGATGAAGCAGTCCGAAACGCGGGTACAGCCCAAAAGCGACACACGGCCGAACCGCCGCGTGATATCGAGCGCATTGTCGAGTGCCTTCGCGCTGCCCGTCACCTCGACCGCCGCATGAACGCCGCCGCGGGTCAAATCGCGCACCCGCTCGGTAAAGCCCTCTTCGGACGGCGAAAACGCGTAGTCCGCGCCGAGAGAGAGCGCAAGGGAGCGCCGCTTCTGCTTGAAGTCGACCGCGATGACGGGAAGTCCGCCCGAAAGCCGTGCGAACATGACCGCGGAAATTCCCAGCACTCCCAAGCCGAACACCGCGGCGGACTCCCCCGCTTCGAGCCGCAACCGCCGCAGTCCGCCTAAACCCATAGCGCCCACGATGACGAACGCCGCATCGCGGTCGTCGATGGAATCGTCCTCGATCTTGTACACCTCGCGGTCGCAGCGGACAACGTGATCGGCGTGTACTCCGTGGTAGACCAGCACGCGGTCGCCCGGTTTGAATCCCTCCACTTCGGCGCCCATGTCCTCGACCCGTGACACCGCGCAGTAGCCCAATGCCTTCGGCCACTTATGCACCGTGTTGTTCATGTCGAGCATATTCGCGCGCTCGGTGCCCTGGCTTATCGCCGTATAGACCGTGCGGCAGAGAAGGTCGTGCGGGCCGAGCGGCGGGACTTCGCGCTCCATAAGCTCTACCGTGTTCTCGGACGTGAAAAGTATCTGACGTGTTTTCAACTCTCTTATCTCCTTATTTTTATACCCAACCGAAACGGCGGAATGCATCGGCTACGCTGCCGAGATGGCACATTTCGAATACGCTCGACTCGGTATAGCGGTCGAAACAGAAAAGCATGTAGGAACCGAGCGCGGGCGCCATGATGCGCGTGGGCGCTCCCGCCTTGCCCGCAAGGTGATACGCGAATTTTACCTTAAGCGCCTTCTTCAGCTCCAGCACGGTGCGCAGACACTCGGGGATATCGTCCTCCGACTGCGCCTTGCCGACGATCTTTATGACGTCCGCGCCGCGCTTTTCCAGCGTAAGCGCAAGTTCCACCACCTCTTCCGCATTCATCATGATGCCCGTGTGCGTGCTGAGGACGACTTCCGCCCCCATGGAATGCACCTTTTCGATGAACGCGCACTGTTTTTCGATCGTCTCCGGCCGCACGGTCACTTCGCGCGGCGCCCTCTTCGCAAACCCTTCCTTCGCACCGGCGAGCGCCGTCTCCATGTCGGGGTCGAACGTATAGCCCTGCATGTCGATCGCGCTCGCTCCCGCCTCCACCGCCATGAGCAGCTGCTCCATGCGCCGCTCGTCGCTCTCTCCCAAAGGCTTGCCGTCGTAGCCGCCGTTGTAATGCAGCGCAAGCACGGGAAGATCGGTAGCCGCAATGATCTTTTTCATGCTTTCGGCGTTTCGGTACTCGGGGTCCAGCGTGGGAATGTGCAGGTCGAATCCGCTTGCGCCTTCAAGAACCGAGTTCTTGATCACGGCTATCGCGGCATTGGGCGTGCGCTCCCGGATCACACTCAAAAATAGCGGACCTTTGTGATCTGTAAACGACACTCTTCCCTTCTTGCTCTCCATGGTTTTCTCCTTTTTGCCGTTTTTCCGCGGCGCAAGGTCCTCCCCCGCTCTGCGGCACGCTTGCATTTTATCACTTCCGCGCGGGACTGTAAATAGCGCGGGTGATACTTTTTAACATTTTCGATACAAATTTTCGGAAATTTTTTGGGACGGCCCCTCAATTCTGCTTGCGGAATATGCAATTTTCCGATACAATAAAGGGAGAGGAAAAAATCATGAACATGACTTTGGACAAACTCGTCGTACGGCGCATCTATGCCGTCAACACGATCCGCCACCGCCGGCCCGTCAAGATGACGCGGCGGGACCGCCACCTCTCCGCGCTCGCATACAAGACGTCGGGCGAATCGGTCTATACGGGGGGCGGCGTAAGCTGCGTCTCCGACCCCGCGCATCTCGTCCTGATCCCCCCGAACGTGCCCTATTCCATCGACGTCGCGGAGACGGGGACGTGCTACATGATCGAATTCGAATGCGCCGCGGAACTCGACGCCTTTCAGAGTTTCCCCGTGACGGACCCCGACGGCACCGAAAAGCTGTTCCGCAACCTCTGCGACGTGTGGGCGATGCACGCGGCGGGTTACGAGGCGGCGTGCATGTCCTGCGCTTACGAGATCTTCTATAAGGTACATGTCGGCGCGATCAAGGTGCGCTACACGGGGAAGCGGGCGGTACTCGAACCCGCGATGGAATTTTTGAAGACCCACCTCTCCGACCCCGGGCTCTGCAACGCGGCGCTCGCCGAACGCGCGGCGGTCAGCGAGGTCTATTTCCGCAAGCTCTTCACCGAGGAATACGGCGTTTCGCCCATGCAATACGTCCGCACGTTGCGGATCGAAAAGGCCAAAGATATGCTGCTGGGCGACTACTCCTCGGTCGCCGCCATCGCCGAAGTGACCGGCTTCGCCTCGGTCTACTCCTTTTGCCGCGCCTTCAAAAGCACCACCGGCCTCACCCCCACCGAGTACTCCCGCCACTCCCGCAGGGTCAAAACAAAGTGAAGTTGTTCCCGCGGCGGATAGCATGCAAGCGCAATAGGATAAGCGGCGGGGCGCCCGATGCGCCCCGCCGCGATTTATATAAAAAGAAAGCGTGCGACTTTTCCGCTACCGTGACCAGATAAAAACAAGGCGGATTTTGATGATAAATGCATTCCAAGGTGTTGATTTTTTATTGAAATTATGGTATTCTATTTTTACTAAAGATAAGGGAGATAAGGGGCTGTGATAAAGTCGGTTCATGATTATCATGTTGATGATTTACTGAAAGCGGATGCGAATTATTACTATAAAATACCAAAATATCAAAGAGCGTATACATGGAGTCTATATCATTGGAAGGCCCTGTATGACGATTTGATGGAAAATGGAAAAGAATATTTCATAGGTACAATTATTTGCATCAATACCGCGGACGATGCAATCGGTTGCCAGTGCTTGGAAGTGGTCGACGGCCAGCAAAGGCTGACCACTATTACTCTTTTCATGGCCGCTATTTATAACAAACTAAAATCAAGAGAACATATCATTAAAGATGATGAGGATTCTTATGATGATTATAGGTCATTAAAGAAGTCTCTCATTTGTCGCGGATCAAAAGAAAACGGGCTGATTTTAGTCCCTCAATCGGAAGGTCATAATAATGTTGATTATGCCTTTATTATGTCGTCCTTGGGATTATCAAACGGAAGAAAGGAAAAGAACTTCGGGAATCGGAAAATTGCTAAATGCTACAAATATTTTGCCGACAGGTTAGAAACGGAGATCAACGGGCTTTCGGATATTGATGCCATTAAGAGAATTTGCGAAATCTATGCAATTATAAAGAAGGCCGTAGTTGTTAAAATCGAAGTTTCAAATAGCTCCGAGGCCTATATGTTGTTTGAATCTTTGAATAACCGTGGTGCGACCCTTACCCCCATTGAACTGATGAAAAATACCATCTTGGCGCGTGCAGAACAAAACGGTTTGTCTCCCAGCGATTGCTATGATAAATGGCAAGAGCTGTTGGAAGACATCTCTGATGATTATGGGACGCAGGAAAGATTTTTCCGTCATCATTATAATGCATACAAAAACAAGATAAATATACCGTTCCGCAAAGAGGATGAAAAGAAGAAAGATGTGTTAGGAAATGTGGCCACTAAATCCAATCTGTTAAATATTTATGAAGCACTTATAAAGCGTGACTTGGCCGGTTTTCTTGACGATATTCTAAAAAGCGGAAAAACTTATTCCATGTTTCTTCTTATTAACGAAGAGGATACAAGATTTAAGAAGGAATTGGCAAGCTTGTACCGCGTTCAAGGAACGCCGTCTTATTTGTTGCTGTTATATTTGGTGCGGGAACAGAGTAATTTGAATTTAACGAATGAGACAATAGCAAAAATAATCAATTTACTAACCACATTTTTTGTGCGAAGAAATTTGACCGATATACCCAATACCCAAGACGTAACACGGATTTTTATGAATATTATCGGCGAGATTGAAGATAAAAATCTGAATGGTGACGAAATATATGGCCATATATATAGCGTTTTGGTTGCCAAATCGGCATCCGACGACCTCTTTAAGGAAAAACTTCAAGGGGATATCTATGAGGATAACGTTGGGATTACCAGATTTCTGCTTTGCGCGCTTGCAGAGTGCTACATGACAAAGGAAACTTATAAGGATTTGTGGGCGCAAACCGAGCAGGGTAGCAACGGCAAAAAAATCTACGAATGGACGATAGAACACATATTCCCGGAAGGGGAAAACATTCCGGCAGATTGGGTAACAATGATCGCGGACGGAGATATGGTTCTTGCCCAAAGCCGCCGCGAAGAATATGTCCATAAACTCGGGAATTTAACAATCACGGGATATAATAGTAAATTGAGTAATATGTCTTTCATTCGGAAAAGAGACCGTAAGGATGAGAACGGAAATTTCATTGGTTATAAAAACGGCCTTGGCATCAATGCGGAAATTGCACAGAAAGACAAATGGACTATAGCAGATATCGAAGTCAGGACGAGAGCTTTAACGGATAGGTTCCTTGAAATGTACAAATTATCCAATTAACATTCGATTTAGTGTCCAAGTTTTCCGTCAGACAAACAGCGGCGGGGCGCCCGATGCGCCCCGCCGCTTCCTTTTTTACAGAACCGCCGCTTTTACGAAACGGTCACGTTCCCGAAGACATACCACTTGTCCGCCGTGCCGCCCTCGCTGCCGAGGAGGTAGGCGGGAAGTTCGTCGTCCAAACTCTCAAAAAGCCCCGCCGCGATCCTGTATTCCCCCGCGGGCACGTCCTCTGCCGTGATCGTCACGTTCTCCTGCGAGGCCGTCCCGGGGAGCCATGCCTTGGGGTCGATATCGGTCGCATACTTTTTCACCGCCCTGCCTTCGCCGTCGAGGAGGGCGAGGACCACGTAGCACGGCTCGTAGACGGGGGTGATGCCGTCGTTGCGGAACTCGAGGATGACCTCGGTCTCCCCCGCAAGCTCCTCTTTGTACCATGCCCTCTTGAGACGGAAGTAGTACCCCATGCGGTTGGCAAGCTCCTCGCAATACTCCTTGTTCGCCCTGTACCAATCGACGTCAAGCTCGATATAGGAGGGTTTCGCGATGGCGATCGCCTCCTCCAACTTCTGGTTGAAATACGCCCCGCCCCGCTCGGGATCCTCGGCGTAGTGATCGTACCCCCGCGCAAACTCAAAGGCGACGGGGAGTTTTCCGTACGCCTCGGCGAGCATGTCGAGGCCGTTCGTGTAGGAGATGATCCCGTTGCGGCGGACGGAGACCCTCTCCTCCATGAGTTCGCGGTAGACGCCGTTGAGGTCGTCGTACCCCCACGTGTTGTAGAGAAGGGTATCGGGGAACGCCTCGATATAGGGTTTTATGTACCTGTCCCTGAAAAACGCGGGGCTGACCTTTCCCTTTTCGCTGTAATTCTCGATGCCCGTTTCAAGCCCGAAGAGGTGCTGTTCCCCCCAATTCCCGTAAGTTAAGATATCGACGAAGGCAATGTCCTCCTGCCCGTTATACCGCCGCCCGAGTTCTGCGGCAAATTCCGCCGCCTCCTCGAGATAGACGTCGTCGTCCCACTTGGGGATATATTGGACCTTCTCCTCCCCGCCGTCGAGAAAGTGATGAAGGTCGTATTTCCCGCTCCTCTCGAAGACGAACTGCGGGGTAATGTACTCCTCCGTGGAGGAGGTATTCACGCTCATCACGCCGAAGGCGAACTTCCTTCCCACCTTTTGGAAGTACCCGCGCCAGCTCTTTTCGAGCTTATCGAAGTTGTAGACGCCGTCCGCCGTCTCGAGGTCCGACCACGAGAAGCGGTGGTACCCCACGGCATAGAGATAGGAAAGCTCCTTGAGTTCCTCGTAGGCGCCGCCGTAGTAGACGAACCCCTTGCCGGGGTTGATGAGAACGTCGTCGGTGTCTGCGAGGACCGCAGCCGTCATCCCCTCTTCGGGGAGCGGGGGATCGGCGGGCGCAGGCTTCGGCGCGGGCGTCTTCCCTTTACAGCCGCAGACGGGCGAGACGGCAAGGAGCGCGGAGAGCGCAAACAGCCATGTTTTCCCTTTCATTTACTTCCCCTCCCATGATTTTTACGAAGCATGCGGCGTTTTTCCTACCCCATTCCTACATTTTGAGTTCCGTGAGGTACTCGTTGAGTTCGCGGTAGCCGCCGTGCGGATAGCGGGAAATATCCCTGTTTTCGGTGTTGATGAGCCAATCGGTGAGGAGGAATACTCCCATCCCGATCTGCTCCGCCGCCGTGTCCTCGCGGGCGTCGTTGCCCACCATGAGGCACTCCGCGGGATCGAGCGAGAGCTTTTTGCAGATCTCCGCATAGTAGGCGGGATTGGGTTTGCAGTAGCGGGAATTCTCGTAGGAGGTGGCATAGGCAAAGTCCGAAGGGTCTGCCCCCGCCCAGCCCATCCTGCTCTCCTGCGCGATGCGGGGGAAGACGGGGTTGGAGGCGAGGACGAGCGTCCTTCCCGCCCCGCGTATGCGCCGCAGAACCTTCCCCGCTTCGGGGTTGAAGCCGCAGACCGAGCGCGCCTCGTTGAACCGCGTGCGGTAAAACTCCTCGAAGGCGGGCATATCGCGATAGACCCTCTCCCCGAAGTCCTGTGCAAATCGTGCCCAAAAGGCCTCTTCATTGGTACGGGAACCGTCGTTTGCGACCATCGCCGCCGTCCCCGCCCACACGCCCGCGACGAGTGCGGACGGCTCGTAGCCCAAAGGGGCGACCGTCTCGGCGAGCCGCTTGAAGTACGCCTTGACGAACACGTCCTGATCCATCGGCAAAAGGGTGCCGTCCATATCGAAGAATACGGTTTTGATCATGTTATCCCTCCGTGCGGGCATCCGTTCCCATCGGAAAGTATAGCACGCGGCGGCGAAAAAGGCAAGAAAATCTTGACAGCGCGGGAAAAATATGCTACTCTTTTACGGTAAGCTATGAGAGTGATCAAAGACAAACGCTTCGGGGAAGAGCGCGCGCTCTATCTCCTCCGCAATGCCGCCGTGGAGCATTGCCTCGTCGCGGGCGAGGAGGACGGCGAATCCTTCCTCAAAGAGTGTGCAAATGTGCATGTGAAGGACTGCCGCATGGACCTCCGCTACCCCATGTGGCATGCGGAAAACCTCACCGTAGAGGACTGCGAACTGACGGAGAATTGCCGTGCCGCGCTTTGGTACGACGAGGATCTCCGCATAAAAAATACCCGCATGAACGGCATCAAGGCGGTGCGGGAATGCAAGAATATCCTCCTCGAGGACTCGGCCGCCCGCTCCCCCGAGTTCGGCTGGAAGTGCCGCAATTTTACCGTTCTCCGCTCGGAGGTGGAGTCGGAATACGCCTTCCTCGAGTGCCGCGATCTCCGCTTCTCCGATTCAAAGCTGTGCGGAAAATACAGTTTTCAATACTGTGAGAACGTCTCCGCCGAGCGCTCCCGCTTCCTGACGAAGGACGCCTTCTGGCACGCGAAGAACGTGACCCTGCGGGACTGCACGGTAGACGGCGAATACCTCGGCTGGTACTCGGACGGGCTGACCCTCATCGGCTGCCATATCCGCGGGACGCAGCCCCTCTGCTACTGCAAGAACCTCCGCCTCGTCGACTGTACGACCGAAAATTGCGACCTTGCCTTCGAATACAGCGATGTGGACGCCTCGGTGCGCGGGGAGATCCTCTCCGTCAAAAATCCGAGGAGGGGCAGGATCGTTGCGGACGGCTACGGGGAGATCATCCGCGAGGGCGGAAAGTACCCCGTGGAGGCAGAGATCATCGTAAGAAACAAAGAATAAGGAGGAAGATATGAAGGGAAATTTCGTCTACCACAACCCCACCAAAGTGTACTTCGGCAAGGGCGCCCTGCAAAATCTCGGCGGGGAACTCGCAAAATACGGGAAGACCGTGCAGCTCATCTACGGCGGCGGCTCCGTGAAAAAGAACGGCATTTACGACGCGGTCGTATCCGTTCTGAAGGCGTGCGGGAAGAGGATCGTCGAAGACGGCGGCGTGATGCCCAACCCCACAACCGAAAAGCTCAAAGAGGGGATAAAAATCGCACGCGAGAACAAGGCCGATCTCCTCCTCGCCGTGGGCGGGGGTTCGGTGTGCGACTACGCAAAGGCGGTCTCCGTCTCCGTGCATTGCGAGGAGGACCCGTGGGAGAAATACTATCTCCGCTTCGAGGAGCCGTCCTGCGAGATCGTGCCCGTCGGGTGCGTGCTTACGATGGTGGGCACGGGGAGCGAAATGAATGCGGGCGCCGTCATCACCAACCGCGAACAAAAGCTCAAGATCGGGCATGTGTTCGGCAGTGAAGTGATGCCGAAGTTCACCGTCCTCGATCCCGAATTTACCTATTCCGTCCCCCGCCGCCAGATGGTCGCGGGCATCTACGACGCCTTCAACCATGTCTGCGAACAATACTTCTCGGGCGATGACGACAACGTAAGCGACCGCCTTGCGGAGGCCCTCATGAAGAGCATCGTCGCCTCCTCCCGCGTCGCCGTGAAGGACCCCGAAAATTACGAGGCCCGCTCCAATCTCATGTGGGCGGCGACTTGGGCGCTCAACACCCTCATCGCCATGGGCAAGGATACCGACTGGGAGGTACACATGCTCGGGCAGGCGGTGGGCGCCTATACCGATGCGACCCACGGCATGACCCTTTCCGCCGTCTCCCTCCCCTATTACCGCCACATTCTCCCCTACGGGGTGAAGAAATTCAGGCAGTTCGCGGTGGAAGTATGGGGGGTCGAAGAGAAGGGCACGGACGAGCAAATTGCATACATGGGGCTCGAAAAACTGCGGGAATGGATGACGGAACTCGGCGTTGCGCAGAACATTTCCGAACTCGGCGCGACGGAGGAAATGATCGAGGGGATCGCCGATGCGACCCTCGTGATGGACGGCGGCTACCGCGTTCTCACCCGCCCCGAGATCGTAAAGATCTTAAAAGAAAGCCTGTAAAAAATCAAAGGGAACCGCCCGTGCTGTTTTGCACGGGCGGCTTGTTTATCAGAAGAATGTGCCGCGTGCGGCCTCCTTCGTTTCGCTGTCGGCGATTACGGGATGCGGGTGGTGTACCCCTCCTTTGCCGCCACGATCGTCTTGGTCGGCCAGGAGAAGATCTCCCTGTTCCACACGTTCACGGTGTCGTTGTAGACCTCGCGCGCCGCGGTGATCTCCTTTTGGAGGTAGGCGTTCTGCCTCATCGCCTCGGCGATCTCCTCGTGTGCGCGCAGTTCGGGGTACCTCTCGACTGTAACGTTCACCGCACGGGAGGCCGCCTCCACTGCCCCCGCAAGGGCGCTGCGCTCCTCGTCGTTCCCGCTGCGGTACTTCGCGATCTCCTTGAAGGTCTCGCGGTCGAGCGCCTCGGCACGGTCGAGGAGACGGGCGCAGTTCTTGAGGACCTGTACCCGCTGTTCGAGGTAGTTATCGATCTGCGAGGCGTCGTGCTGGAGCTTCTGTTCGAGCTTCTTGAAATAGCTGCGCGCATGCGCCTTCAAAATCATCCACACCACCCCGCCGAGAACGGGGGGCAGGAACCACCAAATCACGTCGTACACCTTGGAACCCGTCCCGACGGTGACGGGGAGTTTCTTTGCGATGACGCCGACTTCCCTCCCCTCTTCTTTGACGGGGCCTTCTTCATCGAGTGCGTTTGCCATTTGATTTACCTCCTGTTATCCATATATTCCGAAAAGGTGCGGTCGAACCGTTCGGGGTCTTCCGCGATACAGCAGAGGATCCCGTCGCCGTAGCACATGCGCTCTATCCCGAGCTTTCCGAACACTTCCCCGAGTCCCCCGCGCACCGTCTTCCCGAAATCGAGCAGGGAAAGCCCCAATTCGCGGAGGACGACCGTCGTCTCCCTCTCCACGGGGAAATACTCCGTCCACGGCACGTCGATGTCGTGCAGATACCCGTCGCCGCCATACTCCGTCACGGTCTCCACCCGCTCCTCCGTGCGGTACCCGTAGGCATGCACCCGCACGACGTCCGTCTTGCCGACCGTCCGGATTAGCTGCGTCTTGAAATAGCACTCCGTATCCGCCTCTTCGGGACGGAGCGAAGCGCCCATGCGGTACGCCGCGCACTCCGCCTCTTCCTCGGAGACGGCACGCCTTGCGGGGGCGGGAGGGACCGAGGGCCTCGTCTGCCCGAAGAGCGGGATGGAGAGGATGGGCGCGAGGTCGAAATAGAGGTTGCGGAAATAGGCGAGGGTCTCCCCGAGAAAGTTCTCGCGGGCGAGCGCCACGCTGTAACCCGAAAGAGAGGCGAGAAATCTGCCGCAGTCGGGGTCCCACGCCGCGGAATGCTCGGAGACGACCGTCGTCTTCATCCCCTCCTTTTTCATCGTGAAGTCGTCGCCGAACCCCTCCGTCCCCCGCATGAGGGAGAGGAGATTTTTCTGCGCGAGGGGGGTGAAGAGGAGGCGGAACTGCACCTCATGGTTGCGGTCGAGAGCGCCGAACAGCACGTCGAATTCGGCGTTGCCGAGTTCGGTGAACCCCGGCGTACTCTCCTGTATGCGGCTTATTTTCTTGCTCCCCTTCCTCACTTTCCGCTCGATCTCCCCCTCGCTGAACCGCTCCGCGTGGGAGGGGGTGCGGGAGAACGTGAGATCGGGAGCGGCTTCGCTGTAAAACTCGAGGGCGGTCTCCCCGTAAAAATAGGGGCAGGGCTTCGTTACATACCCCGTGAGGACCTCCGAATGATGCTCCGTCCGGGGGTGGCCCTCCGCGTCGACCTCGGTGGTCTCCCAAGTTATGACGATGCTCTCCGAGTAGGTGCGTACCCCCATGCGGTGGCAGAGCTTGCGCCCCACGATAAAGGGGTTGCCGAGAAGTTCCCCCGAGAGGGTGCCGACGAACATCTTTTCCGGCTCGCAATAAGCTGCGCCGAAATGCTCGCGGATATACTGCGAACGGGCGGCACCGACCGAGGCCGAAAGCTCGATCTCGGGCACGGTCTTGCGGATGAGATCGGGGAGGAGGACGTCGTCGTACAGCGCCTCGAGGGGGGCGAGCTGGGCAAGGCACTCCCGCATGCATTCCTCCGCGCGGGCGCCGTATTCCTCCGCCTTTCTTCCGCTCTCCTTTTTCCGCGGGGCGAGATACTTCGCCGCGAAGAGGCTTGCCCCCACGCAGAGGGCGGCCCCCGTGACGATGAAGGAGATCCACATGCCGAGGTCTGCTTGCAGGATACTTGCAAAGATGCAGGAGAGGATGGCGAACACGCCGCAGAACGCCGCGATGCAGCCGCACAGCACGGTGAACGAGGAGAAGCGCCCGCTTGCGCTCTCCGCCTCCTTCCGCTTTGCTTCCTCCGCACGGTAGGCTGCGACCGTCTCGCGGTTTTTCCACACGTTCACCGAAGAGGCGCGGAGAAGCTCCTCGAATTTATCTGCGGCGTTTTGCCCGAACTCCCGCCCGTAACGATCCCTGTACGCGACGAGCGGCTCGAGAAGACGGTCTTCCATGCTGCCCCCGTTGATCGACATTTTCCGACAATATTGTACCACGCGTGCGCGGCGTTGTCAAGAAAAGTCAAGAAAAGTGCGGCGCGCACTTGACAGCCGCCCGCAAGCGTGCTAAACTTTCGGAAAACAAGATGGGAGGAAAATGATGAAACAACTCAAACTTTGCAAGGAGTGGGACAAGGTGTTCCCCCGCGAGGAGAGCGTCGCCCACAAAAAGGTGACCTTCCGCAACCGTTACGGCATTTTGCTCGCGGGCGACCTATATGCCCCCAAGGGAAGGCGCAAGAAGCTCCCCGCGATCGCCGTGTGCGGGCCGTTCGGGGCGGTGAAGGAGCAGTCTTCGGGGCTGTATGCGCAGGAACTCGCGCGGCGGGGCTATATCGCCCTCGCGTTCGACCCCTCCTTCACGGGCGAGAGCGGTGGCGAGCCTCGCTACGTCGCCTCCCCCGATATCAACACGGAGGACTTCTCGGCGGCCGTGGACTTCCTCTCCTGCTATGAGAAGGCGGACCCCGCCAAGATCGGCATCCTCGGCATCTGCGGCTGGGGCGGGATGGCGCTCTCCGCCGCGATCGATACCCGCGTGAAGGCGACCGTCGCCTCCACGATGTACGATATGACCCGCGTCAACGCCAAGGGGTACTTCGACGGGGAGGACAGCCCCGAGGAGCGCCGTAAAAAGAGGGTGGCGCTGAACGCACAGCGGACGGAGGATTTCAGGAGCGGCACCTATGCCCTTGCGGGCGGCGTCGTCGATCCCCTCCCCGCGGACGCGCCCTTCTTCGTGAAGGACTATTATGACTATTACAAGACAAAACGGGGGTACCATGTCCGCAGTCTGAACTCAAACAGCGGGTGGAATACGACCTCTTCCCTCTCCTTTCTGAACATGCCCCTCCTCGCCTATGCGGGGGAGATAGAGAGCGCGGTGCTGCTTATTCACGGCGAAAAGGCGCACTCCCGCTACTTCTCGGAGGACGCCTTCAAACTCCTCGAAGGGAAGAATAAGGAGCTTTGCATCATCCCCGGCGCCGTCCACACCGACCTCTACGACAGGATGGATATCATCCCCTTCGACAAGATCGCGGCATTCTACCGCAAGTATCTCAAATAAATTCAAGGTTTACGGCAAGCGCCCACCCCCCTGCCCCCCTCCAATGGAGGGGGGCAGGTTTTATGCACGCCTCCCCTTCTCCATAAGCCTTCCCCCCCTCGGGGGGAAGGTGTCCCCGCAAGGGGACGGATGAGGGGCAAAACACGATATCGTGGGCGGACCCTCACCCCTCCCCCTCCCCCTGACGCAGGGGGAGGGCTTTCTTTCGAAACTGCCGCCCTGTTCTCGCAGTCCCACCCCCCTACCCCCCTCCCACGGAGGGGGCGGATTTATGTGCGCCTCCCCTTCTCCATAAGCCTTCCCCCCCTCGGGGGGAAGGTGTCCCCGCAAGGGGACGGATGAGGGGCAAAACA
>CANRFW010000009.1 GCA_947630035.1 uncultured Clostridia bacterium
CGAGAGGGGCGAAGGCGCTCGTCACGGGGGAGAGCCTCGGGCAGGTCGCCAGCCAGACGATGGAGGGGCTTGCCTCCTCCAATGCAGTCGTCACCCTTCCCGTGCTGCGCCCGCTTATCGGGTTCGACAAGGAGGAGATCATCGCCCGCTCCCGCGCGATCGGCACCTACGAGACCTCCGTGCTTCCCTACGAGGACTGCTGCACCGTCTTCCTTCCCGAGTTCCCTGCGATAAGGCCGGACCTCTCCTTTATCGAGGAGGAGGAGAAAAAGCTCGACGTCGAGGCCCTCATCGAAGAGGCGATGGGAACGAGGGAGAGGATCTCACTCTGACCACCAATCTTCGGGCAGTTCCTCTATCTTCGGCACATGCACGGCGGGGAGGCGGACTTCTTCTCCCTTTACGCCGCAATAGGAGGGGATGACGGTGTAGCGGTATTCCACGCCCGCACACACCGAATTATCGAAAATTTTCTCGCGGTACTTTCCGCGGTAGACGGTGACGGTTTTCCCGCCGCCGTCTCTTTTTACCTCATAATCGTAATACTCTGCGTGACATAGTACTATGCAAACGGAGCCATTTCGAAAAGTTATCATCGGTTTTTGGATAGTAGGGCAGGAAAATCGGGCGCTTTTGCCCGTCGGGAGGGCGGAGCGCTTGAATAGCTCGGGGAGGGTCGTTGCGGCGGGCGAGGCGGGATCGGCGAGCAGAAGCCTGTGATTTTTTTCGTATTCCTCGCGGTCGAGGAGGGCGCTCTGCACCCCGTCGCAGGCGGGGAAGGGCGCGGGCAGAGTGGAGGAGTAGAGTGCTTCGAGGAGCCTTTTTGCCTCCCTCGCGGGTGCGCCTCCGCCCGTTGCGGAGATGGGTGTATAGTCGCGGTTGCCCATCCACACGGCGATGACGTTTTCCCCCGTGTAGGCGATTGTGTAGGCATCCGCGTTTCCCTCCCCGCCGCTTTCGCCCGTGCCCGTCTTTGCGGCGACGGGATAGGGGAGATTTTTCAGCGCCTTTGCCGTTCCCTCCCTTGCCGCCGTTCCGAGCATGTCCGTTATAAGGTAGCTCGTCTCGGCGGAAAACACGCGGCGGGGTGCGGGGCGGAAGGAATAGAGGAGGCGCCCCTTGCCGTCTTCCACCGAAGAAATGGCGGAGGAGGGGGCAAACGTTCCCCCGCAGGCGAGAGCGGCGTACCCGTCGGCGAGCTGTTGCAGGGTGAAGCCCTCCTTCATGCCGCCGAGCGCGAGGGCGAGAGAGCGGTCTTCCCGCGGGACCGAAAGCCCCATCTTTTCGAGATAGGCACAGCCCTCGTCCACGCCGAGCATATTCAGGATCTTCACCGCGGGAATGTTGACGCTGCGGGAGAGGGCGTAACGCACACTCATATACCCCTCGCACCGCCCGCCGTAATCGGAGGGGGAGTAGCCGCCGAAGTCCGTCTTCTCGTCGAGGACGGGAGTGGCGGGGGAGACGAGGTCGCGCTCCACCGCGGGCGCGTAGACGAGGAGGGGCTTCACGGTGGAGGCGGGCAAACGCTTGGGAAGAGAGGGGAGAGGGCAGGCGAGGGCGCGGACGGCGCGGGTCTTGGTATCGAGCGCAAGGGCGCAGAAGTCGGAATCCGCCTGCGTCTTCTCCGCTTCGCGCTGGAGGGCGGGGTCGAGAAAGGTGTGTACGGTGAGGTCGCCGTAGCCCTCCCCGAGGTCGGGAAAGATCTCCGAAAGCTCTTCGAACACAAGCCCGACGTAGCCGTTCGCCTCCTCCGCGGGCGCGGCGGGCAGGGGATCTTTTACGGCGGCAGCGTATTCCTCCTCCGCGATCACCCCCTGTTCCCGCATGAGGGATAGCACAAAATTCCGCCTCCCAAGGCATTTTTCCGCATTTTTGAAGGGCGAATAGCGGTTGGGGGACTTGACGAGGGCGGCGAGCATGGCGCTCTCCGAGGGGGTGAGGTCGCAGGCGTTCTTGCCGAAATAGAAGCGAGCGGCGCGCTCGACGCCGAATGCGTTGTGCCCGAAATAGATGGAGTTTAAGTAGAGGGTGAGGATCTCCTCCTTCGTGTATTTTTTCTCGAGTGCATGGGTGAGACGGAACTCCCGTAGTTTGCGCGCGATTGTCTTCTCTCCCGAGAGGTGGGTGTTCTTGATGAGTTGCTGGGAGATGGTGGACGCCCCCTCGCGGAAGGAGAGGGAGGCAAGGTTTTTCAGCATTGCCTTGCCGATGCGGCGGAAGTCAAAGCCGTGATGGGAGAAAAACCGCTTGTCTTCCACGGCGACAAAGGCGCGGGGGAGGTAGTCGGGGAGGGTCTCGTAGGAGACGTCCCGCAAGCCCGCCGAAGTTCCGATGAGATCGCCATTCCTGTCCGTAAGGCGGATGCAGGCGGTATCGAGGGAGAGCTTTCCGGGGTCGAGCCGCACGTCCGCCGTCACGGCAAAAAAGGCAAAAAGAAGGATGAGAAAGAGAAGGAGCGCCGTCCCGAAGATCGCGGAGAGCGCTATGAGTGCGCGTTTCATCGCAGACAGTATCCGTAATTTTCATAACTTTTTTTCCGAATTGCCCCCGATTTGTTGAAAAAATACTTGGATTATGATATAATCCAAAGAGGAGGAATATCGTGAACTTACGGGAAATCGTGAAATCAAGCCGAAAAATGGTGTTTTTCGGGGGTGCCGGCGTCTCGACGGAGAGCGGCATTCCCGACTTCCGCTCGCAAGACGGGCTGTATCATCAGAAATACGACGTGCCCCCCGAGGTCATTTTGAGTGCGGATTACTTCCGCGCAAACCCCGAGGGATTCTACCGCTTCTACCGCGATAAGATGCTTCCCCTTTGGGCACAGCCCAACGCCGCCCACAAAAAACTTGCCGAATGGGAGGAGGAGGGGATCCTCTCCGCCGTCGTCACCCAGAACATCGACGGACTTCACCAGAAGGCGGGGAGCAAAAAAGTTTACGAACTGCACGGGAGCGTCCACCGCAACTACTGCACCCGCTGCCGCAAATTTTTCTCTGCGGAGGAGATCGCGGCGGGCACGGGGGTGCCGCGCTGCTCCTGTGGCGGGATCGTGAAACCCGACGTCGTTCTCTACGGCGAACCGCTCGACGAGGAGGTCGTCGAGGGCGCGGTGCGGGCAATCGCGCAGGCGGATACCCTCATCGTCGCGGGGACCTCTCTCACCGTCTATCCCGCGGCGGGATTTTTAAGTTACTTCCGCGGCAAGCACCTCGTGCTGATCAACCGCGATCCCACCCCCCTCGACGGGGAGTGCGAACTCGTTCTGCACGAGAAGATCGGCGAGGTTTTTTCCGCACTATGAAGTACTGCATCGTCACCTACGGCTGCCAGATGAATCTCCACGAATCGGAGAAGATCGCGGGCGTTTTGCGCGGAGAGGGCTACACCGAGGCGGGGGAAATCGGGGAGGCGGATATCATCGTCTTCAATACCTGCTGTATCCGCGAGAACGCCGAGAACCACGCGTTCGGCAATATCGGCGCCCTCAAAAAACTCAAGCGGGAGAAGAAAGGACTTCTCATCGCCGTGGGCGGGTGCATGGCGCAGGAGAGGGGGAAAGCGGAACTTCTCCGCAAAAAATTCCCCTTTGTGGACATCGTCTTCGGAACCCATAACCTCAACGAACTCGCCTCCCTCATCGAGAGAAAAAGGAAGGAGAGGAAGGCGGTCGTATCCTTAAAAGAGGAGAGGGGGGAGACGGAGGACGGCATCGTCCCCGTCCGCACGAGCTATCCCAATGCGTGGGTAAACATTACCTACGGATGCAACAATTTCTGCTCCTACTGCATTGTGCCCTACGTCCGCGGGCGGGAGCGTTCGCGCGGCGCGGAACAGATTCTGGAAGAAGTGCGGGGGCTTGTGAAAGAGGGGTACGGCGAGATCACCCTCTTGGGGCAGAATGTCAACTCCTATCGGGACGGGGACGTCGCCTTCCCCGAACTTTTGGAGCGGGTCGCCCGCATCGAGGGCAATTTCCGTGTGCGGTTCATGACCTCCCACCCCAAGGATTTTTCGGCGGAACTCGTCCGTGTCATGAAGGAAAATCCCAAGATCTGCCGCCACCTGCACCTGCCCGTGCAGTCGGGCAACAACCGCATTCTTGCCCTCATGAACAGGCGCTACACGCGGGAGAAGTATCTCGAAGAGATCGCTCTCTTGAAGAGGGAGATCCCCGATTGCGAGGTGACGACGGACCTCATCGTCGCCTTCCCGACGGAGACGGAGGAGGAGTTTTGCGATACCCTTTCCCTCGTAAAGGAGGCGGATCTTTCCTCGGCGTTCACCTTTATCTACTCCCCGCGGGAGGGGACAAAGGCGGCGCAAATGGAGGGGAGGATCCCAGAAGATATCGCAAAGGACCGCATCATGCGGCTCGTCGAGGCGGTCAACGCCAACACGCGGGAAAAGAGCGCGAAGTATGCGGGAAAGACGGTGGAGATCCTCTGCGAGGATTATGACGGAAAGAAGGGGCTGTACCTCGGCAGGGACCAATACGGAAGAATGGGGTACTTTGCGAGCGGGACGGACATGATCGGAAAGTTCGTAAAGCTCGTGATAAAAGAGGCGAACGGGATCTCTCTCTACGGGGAGATCGCGGAATAAGAGGGCAACCGCCCTGCTGTAAATTTTTGAATGAAAGAGGAGGAAGGTATGGATCTCAACGATCTTGTCTGCAAATGCTGCACCGCGCCGCTCGATCCGAGTACGGCGACGGGACGGACGATCCGCTGTAAATACTGCGGGACCGTTCTCACAATGGCGCGGGAGGAGACGAAAGCGCAGAGCTTTCTCTCCCACGGAGAACACGACCTCGACACCTGCCGTTTCGACGACGCCTACGCCGCCTATCAAAAGGCCGCGGAACTCGACAAGGAGGAGCCGGAGGCGTACTTCGGCATGGCGCTCGCCTCTTTCAAAGTGCAGTACTTGAAGGACGAAGCCTCCGATCTGCCCCGCTTGCAGCCCGTCGTCCACGGTGCGTCGGAAAAGGTCTTTTCCGAGGATAAGAATTACCTCCGCGCCCTTTCCCTTGCGAGCGAGGAGCAGCGGGAGCAGTACGAAACGCGGGCAAAGGAGATAGACCGCATCAGGGAGGAGTTCCTCTCCTTCCGCGAGAGCGGGCTTGACTACGACTGCTTCCTCTGCGTCAAAGTGACGGACGGAGGGAAGAAAACGGAGGACGCCGTCCGCGCGAGCGAGATCTATTTCCACCTCAAGGAACTCGGCTACCATCCCTTCTATTCGGAGCATGAGATCAAGGGGAGAGAGGGGAGCGACTACGAGGCGCTGATCCTCTACGCCCTCTACAGTTCGGAGTGCATGCTCATCGTCTGTTCGGACGAGGAGTATTTGCAGACCAAGTGGGTGAAGAACGAATACACGCGCTTCTTGCGCTTTATCTCGGAGGAGGAGAAGAGGAGAGATTCCATCGCCGTCGCCTTCGTCGGCACCCCCGTCGAACGCCTTCCGGGGAAGGAGGGAAAAATTCAGGGGATCGATCTCTCCCGCCCCGACGCCTACACCCGCATCGAGAATTTCGTCCGCAGCCACACGCCCGACGCGCAGAGAAAGCGGGAGGACGAGGCGCACGAAAAGGAGGAGAGCCGCAGACAGATCGCCGCGCTCGAGGAAGAATTCCGTAAGCTGAAAAATACCGCGGTTTCCGCTTCCGATTACGAAGAATCGGAGAATGGGGTATGGAAAATCGAAAACGGAGTATTGAAAAAATATTCGGGGACGGGCAAGATCGCCGTTGTCCCCCGCAACGTCGAGGCGATCGGCGATCACGCTTTTTCGGGCTGTAAAAACCTCACCGAAGTGAAGATCGGTGACGGCGTCGCCTCGATCGGCCAACGGGCCTTCTCGGGCTGTATCGGGCTTTTGAGTATCACCGTTCCCGAGAGCGTGAAGGAGATCGGGGAGCGCGCGTTCGAGGGGTGCATAAGCCTGCAGCGCGCAGCGCTCGGCGGGGCGATGGAGATCCCGCACGCCGCCTTTGTCGGATGCAGCAGTCTCAAGGGAATTGCGATCTCGTCGCGAACGGTCATGATCGGCCCCTCCGCATTCGAGGGGTGCGTGGCGCTCACGGCGGTCGGCATCCCGAACGGGGTGAAGATCATCGGCTCCTCTGCCTTCCGCGGCTGCACGGGACTGAAAGTTCTCGAGATCCCCGAAAGCGTCACGCGGATCGATACCAACGCCTTTGCGGGGTGTAGCCGCCTTACGCGGGTGACTATTCCAAGCCGTTTCAAGGGACTTTTCGGCGGAAAGATCAAAAAGCTCTTCGGCAAGACGTCCTCCGTCTCATTTACCTTTACCAAATAGGAGCGCTTTATGGGACTTTCACCGATGATGGTCCATTGGCAGACCGTCAAGGAGCAGTATCCCGACTGCATCATCTTCTACCGCCTCGGCGATTTTTACGAAATGTTCTTCGACGACGCGGTCAAGGCGTCCGCCATCCTCGATCTCACCCTCACGGGGCGGGACTGCGGGCTTGAGGAGCGCGCACCCATGTGCGGCGTTCCTTATCATGCCGCCGATATCTACATATCCAAACTCGTGGCGCAGGGGCAGAAAGTCGCCATCTGCGAACAGCTCACCGATCCCAAGGAGAGCAAGGGAATGGTGGACAGGGACGTCATCCGCGTCGTCTCGGCGGGCACCCTCACGGAAGAGAGCCTTCTCGACGAGCGGAAGAGCAATTACGTCGCCTGCGCCGTGAAAGCGGGGGAGAAGTGCGCCCTTGCGTGGGCGGACATCACGACGGGGGAGTTCTCCGTCACCGAACCAGCGGGATTCGGGGAACTCATCTCCGAACTTATCAACCGCTCGGTTGCGGAGATCGTCTGCAACGAAGAGGCGCTCTTTGCCGCCAAGGAGTATACGGAGACGGAGCGGGGGCTCCTCCCGCCTTTCTCGTGTTATCTCCCGTGGGCGTTTACCCCCGCGCAGGCGGAAAAGAACTTGAAGGAACAGTTCTCCGCCCCGCCCGAAGCGCTCGGGTTAAAGGGCAAGGAGACGGCGCTCATCGCCGCGGGCGCCCTCGTGGAGTACCTCCGCGACACCCAGAAACATGCCCTTAAAAACGTAAATTCTCTCCGCTTTTCGGACAGCAGCGGGCGGATGATCCTCGACCCGACCGCCGTCCGCAATCTCGAAATTCTCAAAAACAGCGCGGAGGGCAAGAGGTACGGCTCCCTCCTGTGGCTTCTCGACAGGACGCGCACGGGCATGGGCGCACGGCTACTCTCGTCCATGCTCCTCTCCCCGCTCTGCGACCGCGGCGGGATCGGGCGCAGGCTCGACGCGGTGGACGAGCTTTACCGCGCGACGGTCGTCCGCATGGGGCTTTCCGATATGCTCGGCGGCATGCGGGACGTGGAGCGGCTCACGGGCAGGATCTCCAACGGCAATCTTCAGCCGAGAGACTGTCTCGCCCTCTCCGCCTCCCTTGCCGTCGTCCCCAATATCCGCTTCCAGCTCGCGGGATTTTCCTCCTCCCTCCTCACGGAGATCGCGGGGGACCTCGTCGACACCAAGGAGATCTGCGCCCTTCTCGACCGTGCAATCTCTCCCGAGGCTCTCACCCTCAAGGAGGGGAACTATATCCGCGCGGGGTACTCGGCGGAACTCGACGAACTCAAAGCCGTAAAGGAGAACGGGAAATCCCTCATCGCCGAACTTGAGGCGCGGGAGAGGGAGCGGACGGGCATCCGCACCCTCCGCGTGGGATATAACCGCGTCTTCGGCTACTATATCGAAGTAAGCAACTCCTTCAAGGAGAAAGTCCCCTACGATTACATTCGCCGCCAAACCCTTGCGGGGGGCGAGCGGTACGTCACCGAAGAACTCAAGAAACTCGAGGAGAAGATCCTCGGGAGCGACGAACGCGCCCAGCGCCTCGAAGCGCAACTCTACGGGGAGATCCTCGGGATCCTCACGCGGAATATCCCCCTCCTTCAGCGCATTTCCTCCGCCGTCGCCCTGCTCGACTGCTTCGTCTCCTTTGCGGTGGTCGCGCGGGAGAACAAGTATTGCCGCCCCGAGATCGTCGAAGAGGGGGCGCTCGAGATCGAAGAGGGGAGGCACGCCGTCGTGGAGGCGCTCTCCCGCGAGCGGTTCGTCCCCAACGGGTGCCTTTTAGACGGCGGCGAGAACCGCACGATGATCATAACAGGCCCCAACATGGCGGGCAAAAGTACCTATCTTCGGCAGGTGGCGCTCATCGTCCTCATGGCGCATGTGGGGTGCTTCGTCCCCGCCAAGCGCGCCGTCATCCCCCTGTGCGACAGGATCTTTACCCGCATCGGCGCGAGCGACAACCTCATCCTCGACAGGAGTACCTTTATGGTGGAGATGACGGAGGTCGCGGGCATTTTGCGTGGCGCGACGACGAGGAGCCTCCTCATTCTCGACGAGGTCGGGCGGGGGACAAGCACCTTCGACGGGCTTTCCATCGCGTGGGCGGTCATCGAATATCTCAACGAAAAGATCCGCGCGAAGACGCTGTTCGCCACCCATTATCACGAACTCACCGAACTCGAGGGCAAGCTCGAGGGCGTGAAGAACTATAAGATCAACGTGCGCGAGATCGGCGGAAACGTCGTCTTCCTGCGCAAGATCGTGCGGGGCGGGGCGTCCCGCAGTTTCGGCGTGGAAGTCGCGGCGCTCGCGGGCGTCCCCGAAGAAGTGACCGCCCGCGCCAAGACCATCCTCCGTACCCTCGAAAAGAACGACGCCGTCCGCCGTCCCGCGGAGGAAGAGGAGTATGAGGAACCCGCTCCCGAAAAGCCCGATATCGGGAAGGAGCTTGCGGGCATCGATATCAACGTGCTTACGCCGTTGCAGGCGCTCGCCCTCCTCTCGGAATGGAAGGAGAAACTCGGATGATCCATATCCTGACGCCCGAAGTTTACAACAGGATCGCGGCGGGCGAAGTCATCGACAGGCCCTATTCCGTCGTCAAAGAACTCGTGGAGAATGCCGTCGACGCGGGCGCGAAGAACATTACCGTGGAGATCTTCGAGGGGGGGAAGCGCCGTATCCGCGTGACTGACGACGGCTGCGGCATCCCGCGGGAGGACCTGCCCCGCGCCTTTCTTCCGCATGCGACGAGCAAACTCGAAAAGGCGGAGGACCTTTTCACGGTGAATACGCTCGGCTTCCGCGGCGAAGCGGTGGCCTCCATCGCCTCCGTCTCGAAGATGAAGATCTGCTCCAAGACTAGGGAGGGCGAGGCGTATTCCCTTGCCTGCGAAGGGGGCGTTTTGGGGGAGGTGCAGAGGGACGGCGGCGCGGACGGAACGGCCGTGACCGTCGACGATCTCTTCTACAATACCCCCGCCCGTCTCAAATTTTTGAAATCGGACGGGCAGGAGGAGGGGGACGTCACCGCGATGATGGCGCGCTTCCTCATCTCCCGCCCCGATATCTCCTTTACCTATCTCGCGGGGGAAAAGGTAAAATACCGCTCCTTCGGGGACGGGCTTGAGAGTGCGATCGCCTCCGTCTACGGTGCGGACACCCTTGCAAACTGCCACAAGATCGCGGCGGATAAGCACGGGATCAAGGTAAGCGGGTATATCGGCAGCCGCAACTTCTACAAGCCCAACCGCACCTACGGGAGCCTCTTCGTAAATGGGAGGTACGTCGTCAACCAAACGGTGGGCGCGGCGATCTCCAACGCCTATTCCGCCTATCTCATGAAGCGGCAATACCCCTTTTACGTCCTCTTCCTCGACGTGCCGCCCGAGATCGTGGACGTGAACGTCCACCCCAACAAGGCGGACGTGCGCTTCGCCGATAACCAGATTATTTACGGGAGCGTGTACTCGGTCGTTTCCGCCGTACTCGACGGAAATTCCCGCGCTCTCGAATACCTCGCCGACGAAAACAGCGGAATGGGGTACGGAAAACCCGTCTCCACCTTCCGTAAAACGGAAAATGCCGCCCCCGTCTCCGCCCCCGCCATGACCTATGAGGAGGCGAAAAAGGAGCTGAAATTCGACGTTTCGCCCCTCGCTGGGCACTCGCCCGTGCAGCGGTTCTTTGTGCCGAACACGATGGAGGTGCATGCGCCCGCTTCTTCCCGCCCCGCGGCGGACGTCTTCGAGGAGAACAAGCGGTTTTTGCGGGAGAGGGAGGAGAAGGCAAAACAGGAGAAGCTCGATCCCGAGACCCTCGCATACAAAGGGGAACTCTTCCATACCTATCTTATCTATGAAGCGGGGGACTGCGCATACCTTATTGACCAGCACGCCGCGCACGAGCGGCTCATCTACGACAGGCTCCGCGCCAAGACGGAGGCGCGCACGGTTCTTTCCCAACCCATGCTCGTCCCGTATATCCTCACCGTGAACGCGCAGGAATACGCCTTCCTCGAAAAGCAGTTTCCCGTTCTGCGGGAGATCGGCTTTGACGTGGAGGAATTCGGCGGAACGAGCGTGAAGGTTTCCGCCGTCCCCGCCGACCTTTCGGGCATGGATCTCGAGGCGTTCTTCGGCGAGGTACTCTCCTCGATGGAGAGCCTCCGCGCCATCCGCCTTGCCGATCTTCTCAAGGATAAACTCGCCTCCGCCGCATGCAAGGCGGCCGTCAAGGGCGGGGAACTTTTAAGTGAGGAAGAGGCGAGATCTCTCATCGCGCGCATGGACGGAGACGTGGGGCTGAAATGCCCGCACGGAAGGCCCGTCGCGGTGCGCGTGAAGAAGAGCGAACTCGAAAAGCTCTTCAAGAGGATCGTATGAAGAAGCTCTTCGTTGTCTGCGGACCGACCGCCTCGGGCAAGACGGCGCTCGCCGTCGCGTGCGCGAAGAGGCTGGGAGGGGAGGTCGTCTCCTGCGACGCCTACCTCGTTTACCGCGGGCTGTCCGTCGGAACGGCAAAGCCGACCGCGGAGGAGATGGGGGGCGTGCCGCACCACCTCATCGACGTCGCCGATCCCGCCGAGGACTTCTCGGTGAGTGACTTCGAAAAGCTCGCCCTTTCCGCCGTGGAGGACATCCTCTCCCGCGGGAAGACGCCCGTTCTCTGCGGCGGAACGGGCTTTTACATGAACGCCGTTCTCTTCAAAAGCTCTTTCGGAGGGGCGCCCGCGTCCGGGGAGATCCGCGCAAAGTATGCGGAACTTGCGGAGCGGGAGGGGGCGGAAGCGGTACACGCCCGCCTTAAAGCGGTGGACCCCGAAAGCGCCGCCGTTCTTCACCCGAACGACTTGAAACGGGTCGTCCGCGCCATCGAAATTTACGAGCAGACGGGGAGGAAAAAATCCGACCTGCACGACGGCGCCCCCCGCTATCCCTTCGAGGCGTTTTCGTTCGACTATCCCCGCGAGGAGCTGTATGCCCGCATCGACAGAAGAGTGGACGCGATGATAGCCCACGGGCTTGTCGGGGAAGTGGAGGGACTTCTCCGTTCGGGCGTGCCCGAAACCGCACAGAGCATGCAGGCGATCGGGTACAAAGAGACGGTCGAATTTTTGAAAAACGGGCTTAATTTAAGTACTATGTCAGACATAATAAAGCAAAATACCCGCAATTACGCCAAGAGACAGCGCACTTTCTTCAAAAAAATGCCCAATCTTCATCTCTTGGCGCCGCAGTCCATAGAGGATGCGGCAGAGGAGGCGATCGCCGTTTATGAACGCAGTTAAGATGATCCCGGAGGCAGAAGAGGCGCTCTCGGAAGATTTCAAAAAAATCGACGAGGTTGCCCTCTTCAATCAGGAGAAGGTGCTTTCCGCCTTTCGCGGGGAGGAGATCGCCCTCCGCCACTTTCAGCCCAGCACGGGCTACGGCTATTCGGACGAAGGGAGAGAGGCGCTCGGGAGGGTGTATGCCCGTGCGTTCGGAGCGGAGCGCGCAATCGTCTCGCCCGCACTTCTTTCGGGCACCCACGCCCTGACCGTCGCCCTCTTCGGCGTCCTCCGTCCCGGCATGCGCATCCTCTTTGCGACGGGGGAGCCTTACGATACCATCCGCGGCGTCATCTGGGGGAAGGGTAACGGGTCCCTTGCCGATTTCAAAGTGGACTTCAACCTCGTGTCCCTCACAAATGAGGGCAAGATAGACTACGAAGCCGTCGGGGCGGCCCTCGGGAGTTGGGATTTCGATATGGTCTATATTCAGCGTTCGCGCGGGTATGAACTGCGGGACGCGTTCACCGTACAAGAGATCGGGGAGCTTTGCTCGTTCGTCCGCAAGGAGGGCTTCAAAGGGTGCATCTTCGTCGATAACTGCTACGGCGAATTCGTCGAGAAGAGGGAGCCGACCGAGGTCGGGGCGGACCTCATCGTCGGCAGTCTCATCAAGAACCCCGGGGGCGGGCTTGCCCCTACGGGCGGCTACATTGCAGGCAAGAAAAACTACATTGAACTGTGCGAAAACCGCCTCACCGCACCCTCCGTCGGCGGGGAGATCGGCTCCTATGCCTATGGTTACGGGCAGTTCTACCAAGGGTTTTTCCTCGCGCCGCACGTCGTTGCACAGGCGCTTAAGGGGGGGCTTCTCATCGGCAAGTGCATGGAGATGCTCGGCTACGAGAACTTCCCCCGTCTCGGAAAGCCCCTTGCGGATATTACCCGCGCCATCCGTTTCAACACCAAAGAGGAGCTTGTCGGCTTCATCCAATCGGTGCAGGACGTCTCTCCCGTCGACAGTTTCGTGACCCTCGTCCCGTGGGATATGCCGGGGTACGATTGCAAGGTCGTGATGGCGGCGGGGACCTTTGTCGCGGGGGCTTCGATCGAACTCTCCGCCGATGCGCCCATCCGCGAGCCGTATGTCGCCTACTTCCAAGGGGGGCTTACCTACGAGCATTGTAAACTCGCCTGCCGTGCGATTTTGGAGAGACTGCTGAAAAAATAGCGCAACAATCAATAAAATAGGAAAGAGCGGTTACGGGGCCGCTCTTTTTGTTTTTCCCGTCCGCGGGTGCGGGCGGAGGATTTTCGTACGATTTTCGGAAAAATTTGCCTTAAAACTCTTGACAAGCGCTCGGGAAAGTATTATCATAATGATATCAAAATGATATCACATTCGGAGGGTATTATGGAAAACAACAATGTGAGGCCGCTGAACGTCGTGGACGAGAGGCCCGCGCGCAAGGCAAACGGCTGGGTAATGATCTTCGTCGTGATCTTTCTCGCGATCTGCGCGGTGGGGCTGATCGTCACGGGCGCGATCCTTTCCAACAGCTTCGATGCGGGGATCGCTCTTGTTCCCGTGGGGATCCTCCTCATGTGCTGCAATGTCTTCCTCTTCGGCGGGTTCAAGCTCTTGCAGCCCAACGAGGCGTACGTCCTCACCCTTTTCGGCAAGTATTACGGCACCCTCAAAAACGACGGGTTCTATTGGGTAAATCCCTTCTGCAGCGCCGTCAACCCCGCACGGGTCTCCGCGGCGGGTCTTACGCGCAAGCTCTCTCTGAAGGCGATGACCCTCAACAACGACAAGCAGAAAGTCAACGACGAAGAGGGGAATCCCATCGAGATCTCCGTCGTCGTCATCTGGCGCATTACGAATACGGCGCGTGCCGTCTTCAACGTCGAAAACTACATGGCGTACCTCTCCACGCAGTGCGATGCGGCGATCCGTCAGGTCTCGCGGCAGTATCCTTACGACGTCTCCACGAACGGGGACGAGAAGTCCCTCCGCGGCAGTGCGCAGGAAATCGCGGACGTCCTCCGCGAGGAGCTTCAGAGCCGCACCGACATGGCGGGCATCGAGATCATCGAGGCGCGCATCTCCCACCTTGCCTATGCGCCCGAGATCGCGGCGGCAATGCTCCAGCGCCAGCAGGCGGCCGCCATCATCGCGGCACGGCAGAAGATCGTGGACGGCGCCGTCTCCATGGTGCAGATGGCGCTCAACAAGCTCTCGGACGAGGGCATTGTGGAGCTTGACGACGAGCGCAAGGCGCAGATGGTCTCCAACCTCCTCGTCGTTCTCTGCGGCAACCGCGATGCACAGCCCGTCGTAAGCACGGGGAGTATCTACTGACCGAGGAATTTTAAGGTCCGGAACATGGCAAAGAATCTTTTCGGCTACAATGTAAAGTCGTCCGATCCGAGCATGCCGCTCGACGGAGAGGAGTTCGTTCTCCGCCGCCTCGACGGGGAAGTCGCCGCCAAGTACGGCAGTCTGAAGGAGGAGGCGTTCGCGGTCGAAAAGAACCTCTCTTTCCCGCTGTGGCTCTCCATCGTCCAGATGATCCTGCTCCTTGCGGGCGTCATCCTGTTCTGCGGTGCGGTCCGCGCCCTCGCCGATACCGACGTTCCCCTCGCAAAGAAGGAGTCAAACGGCGTATGGTGGATCCTCGCTTCGGGCGGCGTGTGCCTCATCGCGGGCATTGCGCTCACCATCTTCGAGCGGGTACGGCGGAAACGCGCCGAAGCAAGCCCCGGGTTCAGTGCGCTTAAAGAGCGCGCGGAGCTTCTCGCCGAGGAATCTTCCGCCATGCTCCGCATCCCCGAAGATGCGGCCTGTGCCGACGTCTTCACGTTCCCCTATAAAATACGCTTCGGAAAGGCGGTCTCCGCCCTTGCCGCATCCCAATACAGCAATGTGGAGACGCGCGTCTTCCGCGAGGGGGATATGCTGTGCCTTGCCGACAGCGAGCAGGTCATCGGCATTCCGCTCGAGAAGGTAGGGTCTGTCGCCTGCGTTCGGCGCCGCGTCATGTTTATGGGTTGGAACAAGCAGGTCCCCTTCAATAAGGGGGCGATGAGAAAGTATAAGATAAGGGCCAATAGCTACGGCGCCCTTTCCGTAAAACCCTATTATACCGTCTTCATCCGCGGGAGCGAGGAGTTTGTGCTGCTCTTTCCCGCCTATGAGTGGGAGACGTTTTCTTCCCTTCTCGGGAGCAAGGCGCAGGAGATAGGGGAAGTTAAGAAAATTTCGTGAGGCGATATGGAAGAGATCGTACGGGCGGAGGGTCTGAAGAAGACCTTCACCCTCTCCAAAAAACAACAGCGCATCGAGAGGACGGGGGAGACCCGCCGCGTGGCGGTGGACAGCCTCACCTTTTCGGCATACCGCGGGGAGATTTACGGCCTGCTCGGCCCAAACGGGGCGGGCAAGACGACCACCCTCCGCATTCTCTCCACCCTCATAAAGCCCGACGCGGGGGACGCCTTTCTCTGCGGGAACTCCGTCGTAAGGGACCCGGGGAAGGTGCGGGACTGCATCGGGTTTCTCACGAGCGACTTAAAGCTCGAGGGCTTTTTTACGCCCGACTATCTTTTCGACTTCTTCGGCGCGATGCACGGCGTTGAAAAGCAAACGCTCGCCCGCCGCAAAAGAGAGCTGTTTTCCCGCTTCGGGATCGATCAATTCGCCGGGGTGCGGGTGAGGGATCTCTCCACGGGGATGCTGCAAAAGGTCTCCCTCGTCGTCTCCATCGTACACGATCCCGAGGTCGTCGTCTTCGACGAACCGACCAACGGGCTTGACGTGATCACCGCGAAGGTCGTCACCGATTTCTTGCAGGAACTCAAGGGGATGGGGAAGAGCATCCTCCTCTCCACCCACATTTTCTCCCTCGTGGAAAAGCTCTGCGACCGGGTGGGGATTATCATCGACGGCAGGCTCGCCGCGGAGGGGACGCGTGCCGAGATCGCGCAGGGCAACCTCGAGGAGACCTTTTTCCGCATCTACCGCGAAAAGAAGGGGGGGATCGCATGAAACTTGCCGCCCTCATGAGAAAGGAGTTCCACCGCTTTTTCCACGATCCGCGCCTCATCGTCACCATGTTGCTCCCGGGGCTTCTCATCTTTTTGCTATACAGTATTATAGGGAGCGCGGTGAACGGCAAGGAGGCGAAGACCTACCGCGTCTATTGCGACGAGGCCCCGCCCCTCGTGGTTGCCGCGGTCGGGGCGATCGCACGGGAGAACACCGTCGAGTGGCTTCCCCTCGAAGATGAGGAGGCGGCGACGGCGGAGATAAGAGAAAAGAAGGCGGCCGCGATCGTAAAATTCGGCACGGGCTTCGATCCTCTCCTCGAGGGCGGGAACGTGGAGATCGTCTACGATCCCGTAAACGAAGACAGCCTCAGCTTCTATTCCACTTTGACCGCCGCTCTCAATGAACTCGGCCGACGCTTTACGGTCTCTCCCGCGCCGCTCTCGGGCGTGGAGGCCGTGGGAAGAAGCGTGATGCAGAGCGTTCTGCCCCTCATCGTCGTGTGCTTTATTTTCTCGGCGTGCATGTCCGTCACCCTCGAATCGGTGGCGGGGGAGAAGGAGAGGGGGACGCTCTCGACCGTCCTCGTCACCTCCGTCAAGCGTTCGCACATTGCGCTCGGGAAGATCCTCCCGCTCTCCTGCATCTCGATGCTCGGCGCCCTCTCGAGTTTTCTCGGGACGGCCCTCTCCATGCCCAAACTCATGGGGGTCTCCATGGGATTTTTGGGCGGGTACAGCGCATGGAGCTATGTGCTTTTGTGCCTCCTCATCCTGAGTGCGGTACCCCTCGTCGTCTCCCTCATCGCCCTTGTCTCCACCCTTTCCCGCTCGGTGAAGGAAGCCTCCGCCTATACGGGCGTCGTCATGATCCTCGTCATGGTCGTCTCCCTCGTCTCCGCCTTCGTGCCGACGATAGGGGATTGGGCGGTCGCCCTTCCCATTCTCAATGCGACGGTGCAGATGCAGGGGATCCTCGGGGGCCGGCTCCCCGTGTGGCAGTCTCTCGTCTCGGTGGGGGCGAACCTCCTTTATACCGCCCTCCTCGTGGTTGTCATCACGAAACTTCTCTCGAGCGAGCGGGTCATGTTCGGAAAATAAGATGGAAGAATTTGCAAGACTCTTTCTCCGCGGGAGGACTGCGGAGGACATGCGAAACTATGTGCGGTGGATGCGCGCTTTTTCCCTCATCGGCGCGGCGCTTCTCCTCGTTTCCGCCGTACTCTCGTGGCAGAAGCTCCCGTTCCTGCTCTCCGCGCTCTTTTCCGTTGCGGGATTTATGGCGGAGGGGACGGCGATCGTACTCGATCTTTTGAGGCCGCGGCGGCTTCTGCGCCTTTCCCTCGAGCAAAATTCGGAGAATGCGCTTCTCAAAGCGGGGGAGGAGAGGATGCGCCACGAGCGGGTGCTTTGCGCCTTTCGCGAGGCATTTTCTGGCTTTTCTTCGGGGGCGCGGTTTTGGGTACTCGGCATTACGCGCATCCTCGTCTATGCCGCACTCTCCGCCGTCTGTCTCTTCGTCTCGGCGGGCATCGCCGCAAATGAGACGATCCTCCTCGTTTTCGGCGCCGCATGCCTGCTTTCGGGCGGGTTGGGGGTATATAACGTCCTCCTCGAGAGCGGGGCGCGGGCAAAGTTCTACCGCCTCGCACTGCCCGAGATCGACGCCATCAAGCGGGAAGAACTGCACATGACGGGGGAGAGGGCGGCAAAGGAGGCCGAGAGCGCCCGCGCCGTTTCGTCCATCCCCGCGCCCGTCGAACTCTTTCTGAAAGAGGAGACGGAAAAGAAGGACTTCCGCGCCGTGAGCAAAAAGGGCACTGCGGCGGGATTCCTGCTCGGTGCGCTCTACTTCTGCGTCCTCGTCGTCGGAATGGCGTGCGGAAACGCATTGGAGACGCTCGGAGCCGCGGTGAGTTGGTCGATCGTCCTCGCCGTGTTTGCGGCGGTCTTCGCCGTGAGTTTCGTCTTCATACTCCCCATTTCCCGCATCCAAAGGGAAATTTACGCGCGGAATGCGGCAAAGTTCGGCGATTCGGAGACGGACAGAGTGCGCGCGGAACTGCAGAGAAGGTGGCTGCGATCGCAGCGCGCGGGGAATATCCTCTTCGGCTGTTTTACGGCGGGGGCGCTCGCCCTCGGCGTGACGCTCGGACTTTTCGGATATTTTGCGGGGGACGGGGTCCCGCTCTCGCAGGCGCTCGCCACGGGTATTTTGCCCGTTCTCGTCTACGCCGCGCTCCTCTCGCTCGCCGTATGGACGATTATGTATGCGGTCGCAAGGCACAAGATGAAACCCTTTGAAAATCAATTGCGCGAACTTGTGCGCACGGAGAAGTCATGAAGGATATTGAGAATAAAAAACAGGTGCCCCTCCGGCTCTCATCCTCCCTCTACGCGGAGCTTTCGCGCTGGGCGGAAGAGGATTTCCGCTCGATCAACGGGCAGATCGAATACCTCCTCACCGACTGTGTTCGGCGGCGACGAGGGGGGAAACGTGCGCCGTCGGCCTCCGACGGGCAGGATAAATCTTGATTTTTGCGGATTTGCGAAGTACTATGCGTGACATAATTACGGGAAAACAAAGGAGAGAAGGGAAAAATGGATCATACAGTCATCATACTCACGGTGGTGTTCGGCGTACTCTTGTTGCTCTTTTTGGGGTGTGAGATCTGGTGGCTCTTGCGCTACCGCCGCACCTATCTTTTCCGCCCGGGAGGGCACGAGGCCGTCGTGCAGATTTCGGCGCAGTCGGTTGCGCTGTATGTGGACGGGCTTATACAGGATGAATTCTCCGCGCGCAATATGCGGATCGTCACTCTCCGCGCCATGGTGGGCGGCGCGGAATTCCGCGCGCGCATCGAGAGCCGCGGCTTAAAGCCCCGCGTCACCGCGACCTACCTCGGCAAGGAGATCGAGTGCCTGAGTGAGACTAAGCGGTAACGTATAAAAAAACAGCCCCGCGCAAACCGCAGCGCGGGGCTGTTTTTTCAGATGCGGATGGGGTCCTGCTGTTTTACGAGGGTATACCCCTTTTTGGGTTTTCTGCGGAAGAAGTCGATCTTGTGCCCGAACTTCGCGAATATCACGCCGAGGACGATGGCGACGGCGGAGACGACGATGACGGTGATCGCCCACGCATCGAGTTTTTCCGCCTTCACATGCGCCCAAAGCTCGTTGATGCGCTCGCTCGTTGCGGCGTCGAAGTAGTTCATCACGGCGCAGCGGTCGATGATATCGGTGGAGGGGTACTGCGCAAAGAGCTGTCCGTGGAGGGTATCCGCCCTGTCTGCCGTGAGAACGGCGTCGAGATCCTCCCCGAAGAAGTATTTGAGGTCGTATTCGACGGGGTCCTCCGCCTCGTCGTCGGCATAGAGGTAGGAGGCGTAGTCGAACATTTTCTCCCCGCCGATCGCGGAGGTGTAGCCGATATAATAGCTGTTCCGCATGGCGTTTTCGGGCATGGAGAGGAAGTTGACGAACGCCTGTGCGGCGTGCTTTGTCTTCCGCTTCTCCACATTCTTCGTCATCACCCAGCCGTCGAACCAGAGGTTGCTCCCCGCGGAGGGGACGTAGTAGTCAAGCTCGGTGTCGTTCTCCTCCTCGGCGAGGGACATGACGTACACCGCGTCCCCGCTCCACGCATAGTTGAGCCAGATCTTTCCGCTCGCGAGGTCGGTTTTCCCCGTATCCGTCTCGAACCCATAGATATTCTGCTTGATTGCCATGAGATAGGGTTCGACGGCGTCAACCGTCTCTTCGTCCGTCGCGTTGAAGATGCGCGTGACCGCCGCATTGTATTCTTCTGCGGAAAGCTCGTTTGCCGTGTACTGCTTTTCGAGGTCGGAAAGCGAACTTATCTGGTTGTGCTTTTCCTCCTGATAGGTGACGCCGAGGGCGGCGAAGTAGGTGTCGCGCACGTTGTCCTTTGCGGTGATCTTATTGGCGTAGCTCTTATTGGTGAAGGCGCTCCAGCCGAGATTTTCGAGTTCCTCCCTGTCCACATATTCGGGGTTATACACGAACCCCGTCGTGCCCCACATGTAGCCCGCGGCATACTCCCGCCAGGCCTTTTCCTCGCTCCCGTCCTCCGTCTTGATGGTCACTTTTCCGTTTGCAAACACGCCGTCGATATAGGGGGAGACGTTCTTCGCGTAGTAGTTGTTCTCGGAGCCTTCGCCCTCGGTGAGGAAGAAGTCCTCGTCGTAGGGGGTGAGGCGCCCTTCCGCCGCGAGCTTCATGATCATGTAGTCGGAGGGGCACAAAAGGTCGTATTCCTTGCCGAGCATGATCTTGTTGTACATGTCCTCGTTGGTGCCGAAGGTGGAGTACTTCACCTTGACGCGGGGACGGTCGGGATAGGTCTTCGCATACCACAGCTCGAAGTCCTCGAGGATGGCGGGGCCGTCCTCGGAGAGGGGAGTGCCCATGGCGTCTTCGTACCAAGACTTGTAGTCATCGCCGATGAGATCGGAGGGGACGGCCGCTCCCGCCTCGTCCGTGAGGTGCAGCTCGTCGTAGAGGAGCGCGCCCTCGCCGCCCTCGTCGATATATTCCTCCCAACTGTATACGCGAAGCTCCACGGTATCGTCCGCACAGCCCGCAAGAAGGGGCAGAACGGAGGGGAGGAGGAAGAGCGCCGCAAGCAGAATGTATCCTCTCTTTTTCATTTCTTTGCCTCCTTTTTACGGCGGCCGCCGAGATTGGAGAGGACGACGAATGCCACGATGACGACGAAGATGATCGTCGTGAGCGCCCAGAAGGAGGAGAGGGTCTCCGCGGTGTGCGCGTTGCCGCGGAGGGTCGCGTTGAACACATAGGTGGAGATGGTCTCGAATCCCTCGGGACGGGTGTAGAAGGTGACGATATAGTCGTCGAGCGAGAGGGTAATGGCGAGCATGAAGCCCGAGATGACCCCCGGGATGATCTGCGGAAGCACCACTTTGAAGAGCGCCTTCGCGGGGGATGCGCCCAAATCGAGGGCAGCCTCATAGAGGGAGTTGTCCATCTGCTTGAGTTTCGGCATCACGGAGAGGACCACGAAGGGTGTGCAGATGACCATGTGTCCTATGATGAGGGTAAAGAGGGAGGACTCGAGTTTGACGGAGACGAAGGTCACCGCGAGGGAGAGCGCCGTGACGATCTCCGCATTGATGACGGGGATCTGCGAAACGCCGTGGACGAGGGCCTTCACCCGCTTTTTGGAGTAGAACATGCCGATCGCGCCCGCCGTACCGAGAACGGTGGAGAGGAGGGCGGCGACGACGGCGAGCCAGAGGGTGTTGCCGATCATGCCGAGGATCTCGGGTTCCTTGAAGAGCTTTGCGTAGTGTGCAAATGTGAAGGAGCCCCACAGCCCGATATGGTCGGTAGAGACAAAGGAATAGACGGCAAGGAGAAGGATGGGAGCGTAGAGGAGGAGCAGAACGATCCCGATGAAGATCGCCTTGCAGCACTTGATCGCGAGCGCTTTCTTGTTCACAGGTTTGCCCCCCTTACGTTTTCTTCGGACTTGAAGCCGCCCGAGAGCAATGTGGAGACGAATACCACGATGAGGAGGATGAGGGCGACCATCGAACCCATGTGCCAATCCGATTCGAAGTATTCGTAGATGAACTTACCGATGATGGTCACCTTGGAGTTGCCGAGCATATCGGAGACGACGTAGTTCGTCATGGAGGGGAGGAAGACCATCGTCACGCCGCTTAAGATCCCCGGTTTGGAGAGGGGGAGGGTGATGCGGGCAAAGGAGGTGAACCCGTTCCCGCCGAGGTCGGAGCAGGCCTCATAGAGGCTGTCGTCGATCTTCAGCATCGTCGTATAGGGGGGGAGGATCATGAAGGGCAGGAAGTCGTACACCATGCCGAACACGGTGTTGAAGTAATTCGCCTGCCCGAGGATCCCGATCCAGTTGAAAAGCTCTCTTATGGCGTTGATGCGGAGGACGAAGTTGATCCACATGGGGAGGACAAAGAGCATCACGATCACGAACTTCTTCTTCATCTTGCTCCGCGCGAGGATATAGGCGACGGGAAAGGCGATGAGAAGGCACACGACCGTCGTGATGAGGGCGATGACGATGGAGTAGACGATGGTCGAAAGTTTGGAGGGATCGGAGAAGAACCGCACGAAGTTCATCACCGAGAAGTGCATCTCGCGGTCGGTAAAGGCGTAGGCGAGGATGATGAGCATGGGGGCGATCACGAAGAAGAGGAGGAAGACGGCATAGGGGATGCACAGCGTCTTGCGGGAGAAACGGGGCGCCTTCATTTCTTGTCCTCCCCGCGGTGCTTTTCATCCGCATGCTTCAAGGAGAGCTTGATCTTTTCCTTGGGGATGATGACGGAGACGTAGTCGTTCTCGTTCCAGAGATCCTCGCAGGCGAAGACGAAGTCTTCCTCCTCGTCCCCGTCCGTGCGCACGATGAGGCGGTAGTGGTCGCCCTTGTAGATGATGGAGATAATGTGCCCCGTCGCGCCGCCCGCCTCCGCGTCGTCGCTGATCGTAATATCCCGAAGCCCCACCTCGACGGTGACCTCGGTATCGGTGAGATCGATCTTCTCGCCCGAGGCGGTGACGAGGTAGTCTTCCTCGTCCACATGGCTCCCGGGGTAGAGCTGGGTGACGTCGCACTCGAACTCGCCGTCCGCAAATTTTACGGTGTTGCGCTTGGTGATGACGCCGTCGTACACGTTCTTGGTGTAGCGGGGCTTCATGAGGTGGATCTCGTCGGGGGCGACGTTCAGCCCGATCTCCTCGCCCTCCGCCCGCTTTTCGGTGCTTTGGACGACGACTTCGAACTTCCCGACCTGCACGGTGATCTCGTAGTGGATGCCCTTGAAGACGACGGAGATGACCTTGCCGCGCAGCGCGCCCTTCTCGGGCGGGCACATGACGAGGTCCTCGGGGCGGACGACGACGTCGACGATCTCGTTCTTCTCGAAATCGTCCACACAGGCAAAGTCATGCCCGCAGAAGCGCACCTTTCTCTCTCCCACGACGGTGCCGTTGAAGATATTGCTCTCACCGATGAAGTCGGCGACGAAGGTGTTTGCGGGTTCGTTGTAGATGCCGATGGGGGTGCCGATCTGCTGGACGACGCCGTCCGCCATCACGACGATGGTATCGGACATCGTGAGCGCCTCCTCCTGGTCGTGCGTCACATAAATAAAGGTAATGCCGAGACGCTTGTGCATCTCCTTGAGTTCAATCTGCATCTCCTTGCGCATCTTGAGATCGAGGGCGCCGAGAGGCTCGTCCAAAAGGAGGATCTCGGGTTCGTTGACGACCGCCCTCGCAATGGCGACGCGCTGCTGCTGCCCGCCCGAGAGGGTGGCGATGGAGCGCTTTTCAAACCCCTCGAGGTCGACGAGTTCAAGCACGCGGCGCACTTTCTCCGCGATCTCCTTCTTCGTAAGGCGCTCTTTTTTGGTGTACTCCTCGCCTTTCTCGTTGCGGTAGGTGTTGACGACCTTCTTGCATTTCAGCCCGAAAGCGATGTTCTCGAAGACGTTGAGATGGGGGAAGAGGGCATACCGCTGGAAGACGGTATTCACCGGTCTCCGGTTGGGAGGGAGGAGGGAGATATCCTTCCCGTTGAGAAGGATCTGCCCGCTCGTGGGGAGGTCGAAGCCCGCGATCATGCGGAGCGTCGTCGTCTTCCCGCATCCCGACGGCCCGAGGAAGGTGATGAATTCGCCCTTGTTCACGTAGAAACTCACGTGATCGAGTACGAGATTGTCGTCGTAGTACTTGGTGACGTCTTTGAGTTCGATGATGTGTTCCGCCATACCTTTTCTCCCGTAAATCAAATGGTTTTATCAGAAGTTGGGGGGAGTGGAGATCCACACGAATCTCGCCTTGCCCTTGCCCTTATTCACAATATAGTGTTCCTTGCCCGCCGTAAAATAGAAACTCTCGCCCTTTTTCGCGACATGGCTCTTGCCTCCCGTGACGACGGCGACCCGCCCTTCCAGCACATAGCCGAACTCTTCGCCCTCGTGGGGGAAATCCGTCTGCGTTTGCGCCCCGGGTTCGAGTTCCACGAGTACAGGCTCCATCATGTTCTTCTGCGCGTTGGGGATCACCCAATTCCACAGCATGCCCTCCGACCGCTTTTCGATATATTCCGCCTCGGTGAAGACGATCTTTTCCTCCGTCTCCTCGTGGAAGAAGTCGGAAAGGTTGGTGCCGAGCGCGTTCAAAAGGTCTACAAGGGTCGCGATGGAGGGGCTTGTGAGGTCGTTTTCGAGCTGCGAAATGTAACCTTTTGTCAGTTCACAGCGGTCTGCAAGCTCTTCCTGCGTCAGATATTTTTGTTGACGCAGTTCTTTCAGCTTTGCTCCGAGTTCCATTGCCCGCCTCCGAAGTTTAGTAATTGTAAACTTTTCGCCTTTTTTTACGAAACTCTCGTAAAATTAAACGGGAAGTTTAATAAAAATAAACGACAAGCTGCGGACAGTATAATATATATAAGGTATAATGTCAACTGTTTTGCGGTAAATTCCGCATTTTCGCGGAAATGATCGCCGTGAACAAAAAAAGAACCCTCCGCGCAGAGGGCAGAGGGCAAAAAGAGCGCCCGCAACCGTGCGGACGCTTCTCCGTTTTCGAAAGGTTATGCCTGAATGGCGGCGAGCTTCTTTGCGAGCTTGGCCTTCTTGTTGGCGGCGTTGTTCTTGTGCAGGATCCCCTTGCTCGCGGCGGAATCAATCTCCGAGACGGTGAGAGGGTAGAGGCGCTCCGCCTCCGCCTTGTCTCCCGCAGAGACCGCGGCGAGGAACTTCTTGATCTGCGTTTTGAGGGCGGACTTCACCGCCTTATTCTCCATCGTCTTCTTTTCGGTGACGAGAACGCGCTTTTTTGCGGATTTGATGTTGGGCACGGTAATCACTCCTTTGACTTGCTCTTTTTAATAACCTTTGCTATTTTAACATAAAATGAAGTGCTTGTAAACTGTTTTTCGGGCGCGGAAACCAAAAATTTCCGAAAATTCTCTCTTTTTTCGGAGGCGGGGATGAAGAGCGAGCGGCTCGTGCGCATCGGCGTGTTCGACAGCGGGGTGGGGGGACTCACCGTTCTTGCGGCCTGCAGGAGGCGGATGCCCGGAGCCCTTTACTATTATTACGGGGACAACGGCCGCGCTCCCTACGGCAGCCGTCCCCGCGGGGAGGTCCTTTCCTTTGTAAGGGAAGCGCTCGATCTCTTCGCGGCGCTCGGGACGGACGCCGCCGTTCTCGCCTGCAACACGGCGACCGCCGTCTGCGCGGAGACGGTGCGCGCCGCCTATCCCTTTCCCGTCATCGGGACGGAACCCGCAATAAAGCCCGCCGCCGCGGTCTGCAAAAAAGTCCTCGTCCTCGCCACCCCCCTCACCGCGGAGAGCGCGCGGATGAAGGCGCTCTGCGCCCGCTTTCCCGCGTGCGGCTTCACCGTGCGCGGTCTCCCGCACCTTGCCGCAGCGATCGAGAGGATGGCGGCGGGAGGGGAGCCGCCGAGGCTCTCGGAGCATCTTCCCGCGGGGGAGTACGACGGGGTTGTCCTCGGCTGTACCCACTATTCTTTCCTCCGCCGAGAGATCGCAAGTTTCTACGGCGCTCCCGTCTTCGAGAGCGGAGAGGGGGTCGCCCGCCGTCTCGAAAACCTCTTATCTGCCCGTTTCCGAAAAAAGTCAGGGACGGACGACCATTTCAAACCACCAAGAAATCCGAACGATTGTTTGAGAAAAAATTCAAATTCGGGGGGAATTCTCTTCCTTGGAGGGAGCGCAGAGGGGAACGCACGGGTGTTTTCCGAACGAACGTTTTAGTTTTTCGAAAAATAAATGAAAATTTTTCCAAAATATTTTCGCGAAACTCTTGACAGGTGGTTAAAAGTGGTGTTATAATGGGTGACGTAAGAAAAGAGGAGGGCGAAATGGCATTCTTCGGAACCGTCGAGCATGCGCTGGACGACAAAAACAGAATACGGATTCCGAAGCGGTTTCGCGAGGCGTTCCCCGAGGGCGAGCGGATCTATTTCATGAAATATGAAAAGGGTTGCATCGCCGTCTATCCCGAGTCCGTGCTGAACGCGCGGATCGCGGAGTACACAAGCGTCAAGTCCGACCGGCCCGACCTCGGCAACTACAAGCGTGCGATCCTCTCCCGTGTGGAACTCATCGAGGAGGATGCGCAGGGGAGGACCGTCCTCTCCGCCTCCATGCGTGCGCATGCGCACATTACCAAAAACGCGGTGACCATCGGGATGTACGACTATCTCGAAATCTGGTCCCCCGAGGAACTCGAAAAGGAGCAGGCGGGCGTCACCCTCGACGAGGCGCTCCTGCACCTCCTGATGTAAGGTGGAGAACTTCTATCATCGCCCCGTCCTCCTTGAGGAGACGGTCGCGGGGCTGGACCTCAAGGAAAACGGCGTTTACTTCGACGGAACGCTCGGCGGCGGGGGGCATTCCTCCGAGATCTTGAAGAGGATGCCGACGGCGCGGCTCGTTGCGACGGACAGAGACCCGGAAGCGATCGCCGCGGCAGAGGAGAGGCTCTCGCCCTTTGCGGGGAGATTTCAAATTTACAGAGACAACTTCAAGAACTTTGAGGAAGTTCTTCAAAGGGCGGGCGTCGGAAAGCTCGACGGATTCCTCCTCGATCTCGGGATCTCCTCCCATCAGATCGACGACAGGGAGAGAGGGTTCAGCTATTTGGCGGACGAGGCTCCCCTCGACATGAGAATGGACAAGAGCGGGGGACTTTCGGCGAGAGACGTCGTGAACGGCTATCCCGAGGAACGGCTGAAAGAGATCCTCAAAGAGTACGGCGAAGAGCGCTACGCGGGGTATATCGCGAAAAAGATCGCGGCGCGGCGCGCGGACAAGCCGATCGAAACGTGCGGGGAACTCAAGGCGATCGTTGAGAGCAGTTATCCCGCGAAAGAGAGAACACCCGCCTGTGCAAGGCAGACCTTTCAGGCGATCCGCATCGAAGTGAACGGAGAGCTGGACGGGCTGGGGGAGTGCGTAAAGAACCTCCTCGGCAGGCTGAAAACGGGGGGCAGGGGATGCGTCATCACCTTCCACTCCCTCGAAGACAGGATCGTCAAGCAGGCATTCCGGGAATTGAGTACGGGTTGCGATTGCCCGAAGTACTTCCCCGTGTGCGTATGCGGAAAGAAGAAGACGATCGAAGAGATCACGAAAAAACCCTTGGTCGCAACCGAGGAAGAGAGAAGAGAAAACCCGCGCAGCAAGAGCGCAAAATTGAGGATCGCCCGTAAATGCGAATGAACGGAAGATCTTCGGAATACCTATGAAAGGAGCAGACGATCATGGCAGGCACCGCAGTATTGGAGAGGGAATTGAAGCGCGAAGACGAAGTGCGCCCGGAGGAGCGCGCTGCGGCGAACGAACACTTTAACCGTATTTCCGAAAATTACAAGCGCATCTTTTCCGATGCGGTCACGGAGAAGGCGGACGTCCTCGTGGAGGAGCGTACCGAGGCTCCCGCAAAGGAAGCGCGCGCGGATACGGCGGGCAACGATTTCCGCAGCCTGCTTGCGGACTACCGTCCCGTGACGGCGGATCCCGCCTCCCACCGCGCTCTTTTCGAGGGGCTTGAATACAAGGAAGGGGAACTCATCGGCGACCTTTCCGCCTATGTGGACACGCAGCCCGCAGAAGCGGAAGCGGCGGCACCCGCCGTCTCTGCCGAAGAGGACGCCATGCCCACCCCCCGCACGATGGGGATGCTCCATGCCGCCGCCCTTTCGCAGACGCAGGAAAAGGAGAACGTGGGGGTATTCGCCCGTCTCTCCGCATCCGTAAAGGTGGCGCTCGCCGTTGTTTGCTCGGCGATCGCGCTCGCCTTCATCCTCGTGTGCGTCAACTCGGGCATCATCCGCTCGCTCAACGCGAAGACGCAGAGCAAGCAGTCCGAACTCACCGAATTGCAGCAGCAGTACGACGAGGTGCAGGCGGAGATCGAGGCCGTTACCGATCCCGCGAACATCGCCGAATGGGCGCAGTCGAACGGGTACACGAGGGGCTGATCCCGCTTTACAGGGAGGAAAATTGCATATCAAAAAGACGGATTATTCGTTATCTGTCCTACGAAAGAGGTTATTCGCCGTGCTTGCGGCAATAGCCTTTCTTTTTTGCCTTTTTCTCGGAAGATTCTTCTATGTGCAGGTCCTTTGGGAGGACAAACTGCACTACCTCGCCCTCGACCAGTGGACGCGGGAGATCCCCGTCGTCGCGGGAAGGGGGAAGATCTTCGACAGAAACGGGGAACTTCTCGCGGGCAACCGCACGACGTACAGCGTCTTTGCGCGGGCGAACGCCGTAAAGGACCCCGAAACTTCCGCCTCCGTCCTCGCCGAGGCGCTCGGCCTTTCCCGCGAAAGCACCCTGCGGAAGCTGACGGACAAGAGCCGCTCGGAGGTGACCGTCGTCCGCCGTGCGGAGAAGAGCCTCGTGGAGCGAATCGAGGGCGCCGACCTTGCGGGCGTCTACTACGCGCGCGACAACACCCGCGTCTATCCCTACGGCGCGCTCGCCTGTCAGGTCCTCGGCTTCACTTCCTACGACGGCGCGGGGACGACGGGCGTGGAACAGTATTACGAAAAATACCTTGCGGGGGAGAACGGGGAGATCCTCTTCGAGACCGACCTCGTCGGGGCGGAGATCGGGGACGCTTCCGCCGCCTATCTTCCCGCGACGGACGGGCTGAACATTCGCCTCACCCTCGATTACCGCATCCAGTCGATTGCCGAGAACGCGATGGCGAAAGTCCTCGCGGAGAGCGCCGCAAAGTCCGCACGGGCGATCGTCCTCGATCCGACCGATTTCTCGGTGCTTGCGATGGTCAACCTGCCCTCCTACGACCTCAACGATATCCCGCGCGACGATCTCTCCCTCCTCAATGCGCTCACCCGCAACTCCGTCGCGAGCGATATCTACGAGCCGGGGTCCACGTTCAAGATCGTCACCGCGGCGGCGAATATCGAGGAGGGGCTGCGGGGCAATCCCGCGGCGCTTCCGCTCACCCACGTGTTCCCGAGTTCCCGTACCCGCACGGTGGACGGCACGACCATCCGCTGTTGGAGCGACCACGCGAACGGCAAGCACTCCAACCAGACCCTCGCCGAGGCGCTCAACAACAGCTGCAACCCCTGCTTCGTGGACATAGCGCTCGCCCTCGGCAAGGAGACTTTTTATAAATATCTCGCGGCGTTCCGCTTCGGCAGGGCGACGGGGCTGGATTTTTCGGGGGAGACGATCGGCATGCTCCTCCCCGAACAGATGGTGCGGGACTGCGATCTCGCGCGCATCGGCTTCGGGCAGACGATTGCCGTAAGCCCCCTGCAGCTCGCCTGCGCGGCGGCCTCGGCGGTGAACGGGGGATATTACTATGCGCCCCGCCTCGTCTCGGAGATCTTCTCGGAGGACGGCAGCGTCCGCGAGCGGATAAAGCCCGCCCTCCTCGGGCGTACGGTGAGTGAGAAGGCATCCTCCATCCTCGCCTCCATGCTCGAGGGCGTGGTACGGGACGGGAGCGGGAGAAAGGCGTACATCGAGGGATACCGCGTCGCGGGAAAGACGGGCACCGCCCAGAAGTACGAAAACGGCAAGGTGGCGCAGGGGAAGTATGTTTCCTCCTTCCTCGGGTTTTTCCCCGCGGATGCACCCAAATATCTCGCACTCGTCGTCATCGACGAGCCGCAGGGGGCGTATTACGGCAGTACGGTCGCCGCACCCTGTGCGCAGGAAATTTTCAAGGGGATCGTCGACGTCCTTCGGCTCTCCCCGTCGGAGGCAATATGAAACTATCCGAACTTGCAAAGGAATTGCAGGGGGCGCGCCTTGCGGGAGGGGATGCGGAGATCGCCTCTCTCTGCGAGGACAGCCGTCTCACGGGGGCGGGGGACCTCTTTTTCTGCTACCGCGGCACCCATGCGGACTCCCATCTCTATGCGCCCGAGGCGGAGGCAAGGGGAGCAGCGGCGATCGTGTGCGAGCGGGAGACGGGGGTAAGCATCCCGCAGCTCTTCGTGCCCGACGGGAGGCGGGCGATGACCCTCCTCTCCTCGGCATTTTACGGCCACCCCGAGCGGAAACTCAAGATCGTGGGGGTGACGGGCACCAACGGCAAGACGACGGTCACCCACATGCTCTACTCCATCTTCACCGCGGCGGGGAGGCGGGCGGGGCTTATCGGGACGCTCGGCGCGAAGTACGGGAAGAAGACGGTCGCCCCCGCGCTCACCACGCCCGATCCCGCCTTTCTCTACTCTCTGCTCGCCGATATGGCGAAGTCGGGGGTGGAGACGGTCGCCATGGAGATCTCCGCCCATGCCCTCGCCCTCGGCAAGGACGAGCCGATCGTCTATGAGGCGGGGGTATTCACCAATCTCACGCAGGACCATCTCGACTTTTTCGGCACGATGGAGGCATACGGGGAGGCGAAGAAGAGAATGTTCGCCCCGGGCCGCTGCCGCTTTGCCGTTCTGAATGCGGACGACCCCTTCGGGAGAGAACTCGCGCGGGGCATTCCCTGTGCGACGTACGGCGTGGAGGAACCCGCCGACTGCTTTGCCGTCACCGAGGAGGAGACCCTGCGCGGCTCGCGGGTCCTCTTCAATTTCAACGACGAACTCTGCGAGGCGGAACTCCGTCTCACGGGAAGACACAACGTGTACAATGCGCTTGCGGCGGGCACGGCGGCACGGAGGCTCGGGGTCTCCGCGGAGGAGATCGCGAGGGGGCTTTCCGCGATGCCGCCCGTGGACGGCAGGCTGGAGAGGACGGCGGTCTTCCGCGGCGCGGAAATTTTCGTCGACTTCGCCCACACCCCCGACGGGCTTGAGAAATCCCTCCTCGCCCTCAAGGAACACTGCCGCGGCAAGCTCGTTCTCCTCTTCGGGTGCGGGGGGAACCGCGACAGGGGCAAGCGCCCCTTGATGGGGGAGATCGCGGCAAAGTATGCCGATTTTACGGTGATCACCTCCGACAATCCCCGCTATGAGGAACCCTGCGCCGTAATCGCCGAGATCGAGGTGGGATTCAAAAAACACTCCCTCGCATACACCGCCGTCGAGGACAGGGAGCGGGCGACGGAGTATGCGCTCACCCTCCTCGGGCGGGGGGACGTCCTCCTCGTCGCGGGCAAGGGAGGGGAGACGACGCAGGAGATCATGGGCATAAAATACGCCTATAACGATAAAGCTGTGATAAAAACGCTCATCGGGAAACTCAAACAATGAAAACCGCACTTCTTTCGCTCCTGCTCTCCTTTGCGCTCTCCTTTCTTTTTCTGCTTTTTCTCATCCCCATCCTCAAAAAAGCGGGGACGGGGCAGAATATCCTGTACTATGTGAAGGAGCATGCAAATAAGGGGGGGACGCCCACGATGGGCGGGCTTGCCTTCGTTGCGGCGGCGTGCATCGTCGCCCTTCTTTTGGGCGGTTTTTCGGACAGGCCCCTCCTCGTCGCCGTTGCGGTGGGGACCGCCTATCTACTCGTGGGCTTCCTCGACGATCTCCTCAAAAAAAAGCGGAGGGACAACCTCGGGCTTCGTCCCTACCAGAAGATCGTATTCCAGCAGCGGCGTCACCGTCACGC
>CANRFW010000010.1 GCA_947630035.1 uncultured Clostridia bacterium
GAAAGGCGAGGTAAGAGCTCACCGACGGGACGGTAACGCCCCGTGCCATGTAAACCCCGTCCGATGCAAGTTTGGGACTTTTTCACATAGGGTTGCCCGCCCGAAAAAGTCCGTGAATAACGCTGGAGCCTATCGGTGACGGTAGGCGTAGATAAATGACCGCGCACGACAGAACCCGGCTTACAGGCGCACTCGGATCACTTTTTTCGACCGTTTCCCCGCAGAGTTTGCGGGGATCTTTCTATATATTTTACATTTTGCGCACGCGTTACACTTTATTCTCGGCGCCCCCTCGAGGACGCCGTAGGCGTGCCTTGCGCTGAGGCTCTCCTCGGCTTCTCCTTGAGGAGAAGCTCCGCCGTGCCCTTTACGGCGGTGATGAGGTGGACATGATTGGCAAATTCCTTATTTCGTCCTTTAAGGACTTTCGAATAAGAAAAGAACAGTTTCTAACACCTCATCCGTCACGGCTACGCCGTGCCACCTTCTCCTCAAGGGGAAGGCAAGGGGCTCGCCCGCCGTTATCCCCTTCCTCTCCGAGGAGGGGGACACAGGGGGAGGAGCGTCCGCTTATTCCCGGCGCCCCCTTTTGGCGCGAAGTAGGGGGTTCTCGGTTTCCCCTCGTGGCGGCAGGACCCGCCGCACAAAAAATCGCCGCCGAGGTGCCTCGGCGGTTCAATCTTCGAGACCGAGGAGATAGTCCACCGTCTCCCCGTAAAATTTCGCCATGTCCGCAAGAAGAGAGAGGGGAGGCTCCCGCTGCTCCTTTTCGTAGTGCAGATATGTGACGCTGTGAATGCCGAGCGCGTCCGCAACTTCTTTCTGCGTCAATCCGCGCTCCTCACGGAGTTCTTTCAACCGCTTTCCCAAAAAGATTTTCATCATCCACTTGACATATTACCATTTTGGTAGTAAAATGAAGAAAAACTAACAAATTGGTAGTATGCTTGCGGAGGCATAACATGGATTACGAAAAACAACTTTCGGTTATGGCGCTACAATTCCGCGCCTGTTTTACGGAGGATAAGTGGCTTTGGGCGAGGATCTTGCTCTTCATCATTTTCGGGCTTGCCACGCTGCCTTGGCTTCTTATCCTTGTCGCCGCGACCGGGTTTTGCCAGCAACTGGTTGCTTCGGTCGGGGGTGAGCTCGATTCTTTCGTGAGGGATGAGAAACGGTCTCCGCTTGTTCGTTCGGTGATGCTCCTCGTGGCAATTCCCGTCTCTCTCATTCGTTATGTCGTTGCTCCGTTCTTTTTTATGATCATCTATTCCACGAACTTTTGGTATAATGTCTTCGTCTCCCTTGTCAGTCTTGGGAAATCGGGCTGGCACGCCCCGTTGCAGTACGGTAATTGCGAAAAAGCCGCCCTCTCCGAGGAGAAAGCGGTCTCCGAAGATTGATTTGCCGAAAACAGATACAAAAGAAATCGTGCCCCGCGGCTTCTGCCGCGGGGCACGTCCTTTTTATTTCACGATCAGGCTCTTGCCCGTCATCTCCTTCGGAATGGGCAGTCCCATCACCTCCAGAAGGGTGGGGGCGAGGTCGGCTAAAATGCCGTCCTTGCGCAAGTGCGCATGTTTGTATTTCTCGGAGACAAGCACCACGGGCACGGGGTTCGTCGTGTGCGCCGTAAAGGGCGAGCCGTCCGAATCGAGCATCTTGTCGGCATTGCCGTGATCGGCGGTAAGCAACGCGCTCCCGCCCATCGAGAGAATTTTATCGATGACCTTCTTCACGCACTCGTCCACCGTATGCACCGCCTTGACCGCGGCGGGGATGACCCCCGTATGCCCGACCATGTCGCAGTTGGCGAAGTTCAGGATCATCGCGTCGTATTCGCCCGTCGAAAGCTCTTGGAGGACGCGCTCGGTGACTTCGGGGGCGGACATCTCGGGCTGCAGGTCGTAAGTCGCCACCTTGGGGGAATTGATGAGGACGCGCACCTCGTTCTCGTTGGGCTTCTCCACGCCGCCGTTGAAGAAGAAAGTGACGTGCGCATACTTCTCCGTTTCGGCGATACGGAGCTGCTTTTTGCCCATTTTGGCGAGGTATTCGCCCAAAGTATTTTCGAGGCTCTGCTTGGGGAAGGCGATCTCCACGCCCTCGAACTGCGCGTCGTACACTGTAAAACAGACGTACACGGGGTGCAGAAATCCCGTCTTCCGCACAAACGCTGTGCCCTTGGGAACGACGAACTCCTTCTGCGAGAAGGCGCGGGTGATTTCCCTTGCCCTGTCGGGACGGAAGTTGAAGAAGATGATGCTGTCCCCCTCCTCAACGAGGGCGACGGGCTTGCCGTTTTCGCAAAGATTGGTGGGGAGGACGAATTCGTCCGTCACGCCGTTTGCGTAGGAATGCTCGAGCGCGAGGACGGGGTCCTCCTCGTGAATGCCCGTGCCGAGGGTCAGCATGTCGTAACTCTTCTCCTCACGGTCCCAGTTGTTGTCGCGGTCCATCGAGTAGTATCTCCCCGAGAGGGAGGCGAGCTTGCCGTAACCGAGCTTTTGCATAAAGGAGACGAGTTCCTTCACATATTCGACGCCCGAGGTGGGGGAGACGTCGCGCCCGTCCATGAAGCCGTGTACATAGGTCTCGGGCACCCCCCGCTTTTTCGCCATCTCGAGGAGGGCGAAGAGGTGGGTGATGTGGGAGTGGACGCCGCCGTCCGAGAGAAGCCCCCACAGGTGGAGCTTTTTCTTGTTCTGCGTTGCACTGTCCATTGCTTTGATGAGGGCGGGGTTCTCGAAGAAATCGCCGTCTTGAATGGACTTGGTGATCTTGGTGAGGTCCTGATAGACGATGCGCCCCGCACCCATGTTGAGGTGGCCCACTTCGGAGTTGCCCATTTGCCCGTCGGGAAGCCCCACGGACAGCCCGCTCGCGCCGAGGGTGGCGGAGGGGTACTCCTTGCGGAGGGCGGTCACGTTCTTGCTGCCGTCCATATAGATCGCGTTGCCGTTTGTCTCGGGGTTCAAGCCGTAGCCATCCATGATGATGATCGCATAAGGTGTTTTCATAACGATGCCTCTCTCTGTTTTTCGTTCCATATTATACACGAAATCATCGGGAAAGGCAAGCGCGGAGCGAACATTTTCGGGCGCCGATTCCCGGATTGCGGCAAATTTTTCTTACTCGGGGGACCGAACCGCCTCGGCTGCCCTCGCCTGTAGCTTGCCCCCGCGCAAGGGGGGAGGGGCACTTGCAGACAAAAACCGCCGCACGGCAATGCATGCGGCGGTATATTCCGGTGTTACGGCGTTAAGCGGTCACTCTGCGACGCGGGTCACGAGGAGGTAGTCGACGGTGATCCAGCCGTTCGTCCAGCCGAAGTCGATCTCGATCCATTCGCCCGCTTCAAGCTCCTCTTCGAAGCCGCCGTCGAGGGCGAAGACGGTACTCCCCATGCCCGGCGTGATCGTGTGTAAAACCGCATCGCCGCCGTTAATCCGCACGTTGACATTGATGGCGGGGCGCGTAGCGCTGTTCGGCCCGCCCGCGCAGAGCTGCAGTTTGTAAGTCCCGCTCTCCGCCACTTTGAAGCGGAAAGTGACGTTGGTGTCCGCCTTGTCGAAATTTCCGAGCGCGTGGGCGCAGGAGGAACCCTCGGCGGCCCACGGCGTGTGGCTGTCGGGATAGTGCCACTTTGCCGTCTCCGCTTCGAGGCGGTAGGAGGAGGCTGACGTGTCGTATTCCTCGGGGTCGTATTCCTTGCCCGTGCCCTCGATGGCGATATAGTCGAACTGTACAAATCCGCCGTAGTTGGGCACTTGCGTTTTATCGGAGGGCTTAATGAAGTAGATTTCGTTCCAGCCCTGCGTAAAGATGAGGGTCGTCTCGAGATCCGTCCCCGTGATAAGGCCGAACCACCCCGTGTTTTCGGGGAAGACGACCCGCTTTTGTTTCGTCGTTGCCGCTTCTCCCTCCGCGTTTACATAGACGTCGACATAGGGATTGGTATACGTCGTCGCATAGCGGATCGTCACGTTCCTCTCGCCCGCTTCATAGGCGAAATAGCGGAAGTAAAGTCCTTGTCCCGCGTTGTTGAAGTCTGCCGCATATCCGCCGCCGTGCATGTTGGCGTTTGTGTGACGGTGCCCGTCGTTGAGGATGGCGTCCTCCGCTTCGAGAATGACTGTCCCGTCCACGGGCTTCACGTCGATTTCAAGAGCGGCAGGATCGGAATAGCACACCTTCCGCCTCGCCGTGACTGTTACGGTGTATTTTCCGCGAAGCTGCAGACCGAAATCGTCGACGGAGACGGAGTTGCCCGTTACGACTTTGCTCCCGATCACGCCGTTCTCATCCGAGAGTTTCACGAGATAGTCCTCGGCCTCTGCGGCGGGGGAGAAGGTTACGGTACGGTTATCGTAGGCAAGCCCCGCGGGGGCTGCGGGCGCCTCGAGCTTGTATTCGTCTGTGAGGATAGACGGTCCGAAGACTGCCTCGTCCGCCGCCCTTTGGAGGACGGGGAGGTAGGCATAGGGGACGGGATACATGGTCGGGGCGTACTCAATGCCGGAGGTGGCGCGTCCGAACACCGTCGCAAAGTGGCAGAGCGCCGCAAGGTAGGTGCCCGTTGCGCTCGGGTGGAGTGCGTCGGGATCGTACAGTTCGAGGGCGGGTTCCATGGCGCACAGCTTGTAGAATGCCGTTCCGACGTGGGAGACGGGAGCGGACAGCTCCTGCCCGATAAAGTCGTAGGCGGCGGTAGCGCCGATCACCATTTCCTCGTAGCCGATGCCTGTATACTTCGGAGAACTCTCGTCGAAGTAAGCGGAGCCTTCCTTGTAGGCGAACGTCGCATAGAAAATAGGTTCCGCGCCCGCATTGCGGATATTGGAGACGAGGGTGCGGGAGGCGGTGTAAAACTGTTCGAGACGGGTCAAAACGCTCCCGTTTTCCTGTAAGAACACATAGTCATAAGTGTTCTCCGCGAGTTTCTCGATGAGCCGTGCCCCGAATTTATCGTTGGGGTCGGCAAACTGTTCGAGCGTCCAGCCGCCCTCATACACCGCATCGGCATCCACATCGAAGCCCTCCGCCTCGCAGAGATCCTCAAAGATCCGCCAAAGGGTGTTGTAGTAGGTGCGGCTGTTCCCGACGAAGAGGAACTTATACTTCCTGTCCTTTGTCATTTCCCCGCCCGTTACGCCCGTAAAGTCCGTTTTGTAACTCTCCGTGCAGTTTGTTACGGTACACGCGTGCAACGTGTAGCCTTGCTCGGTGCGGGTGGGGGCGACCTCCGCCGTCTCGTACACATGCTCGTGTGCAGACGGCGCGGGAGGTGCGGGAGGCGTCTCGGGCGTCTCTTTGTTGCAGGCGGCAAAGCCCACGGAGAGTGCCGCCGCAAGCGCAAAGCATAAAATCTTTTGACCTTTCATCATGTTTCTCCCGAATGCCGTATCAGAGTTTTGTCACGAGAAGGTAATCGAGGGTAAGCCAACTGCTTGCCCAACTGAAATCGATCTCGATCCAATCTCCCGCCGTAAGCTCCGCTTCAAAGCCGCTGTCAAGCACGAACACATTGAACCCCGCGCCCGGCGTAATGGAATATTTGGTCGCATTTCCGCCGTTGACGGTGACGTTGACGTCGGGATGGGTGGTTCCGTTCGACGGGCCGCCCGCGCAGAGTTGCAGTTTGTAGGTCCCGCTCTCCGCCACCTTGAAACGGAAGATGACGCCGGCGCCCGCCTTGTCGAAGTTCCCGAGGTTGAAATCCAGAGAGGCACCGACCGTGTGCTGGGGCAACTTGTTGTCCGTATAGTAGAAGTGAGAGACCTCCGCTTCGATCCGGTAGGACGTCGCCGTCATGTCGTACTCCGCGGGGTCGAATTCCTTGTAGCTGCCCTTTATGACGAGGTAATCGAGTTCGACGTTCCCGCCGTTTTTGGGAACGGTGTTCCCGTCCGAGGGACGGATGAGATAGATCTCGTTCCACCCCTGCGAGAACGTGAGTTTTGCCTTGAGTTCGGCGGGCGTCGTCATGGAAGAGCTGAACCATCCCGTATTGGTGGGGAAGACGAGGCGGGTAGGGGAGCCTGCCGGTTCGCCCTCCTTGTTGACGTAAGCATCGAGATAGGAGTTCGCCGTCGCCGTTGCATAGAAGATCGAGATATCCTTTTCGCCCGCTTCATAGGCGTAATAGCGGAAGTACAGCCCCTGTCCGCAGCTGTTGATGCTCGCCGCATACGAACCGCCGTGAAGTTTTGAGTTGTTTTTGATACAGCGCTCTCTGTCGAGTACGCCGTCTTCCCCCTCAAAGAGGACATCGCTGTCAATGGGCTTCACGTCGATCGCAAGGCTCGCGGGTTCGGAGAAGAACACCTTCCGCCTCGCCGTCACTTTCACGGTGTAGGCGCCCTGCAAAGGGGCCCCGAAGCTGTCGATCTGCACCGAGGGTTCTTCGACGGTCTTGTCCGCAACGGCCTTGCCGTCCCTTTCGATCGTTACATGGTAGGACTCTGCGCCTTCCACGGCACGGAACGTGAAGGTGCGGTCGTTATAAGCGAGTTCCGTGGGCGCGTCGGGTGCTTCGAGGTTGTATTCTTCGGGCAGAACGGAGGGGCCGTAAACTGCCTTTTGTGCCGCCTCCTGCATGACGGGAAGAAGCGCATAGGGGACGGGGTACATGGTCGGGGCGTATTCAATGCCGACGGGGGAGCGGCCGAACACCGTCGCGAAGTGGCAGAGCGCCGCAAGATAGGTGCCCGAGGCGGAGGGATGGCTCGCGTCGGGGTCGTACAGTTCGAGGACGGGATCCGCCGCACAGGCAAGGTGGAAAGCGGTGCCTACGTGCGAGACGGGAACGGACAGCTCTTGTCCGATATAGTCGTATCCCGCAGTCACGCCATAGAGCATGGCCTCATACGTCGTATTGAGATAGCTCGGATCGCTCGGGTCATACCACCTTGAGTTCTGTTTCCTCGCCCAAGTCGCATAGAGAATGGGCTCTGCACCCGAGGCGCGGACGCTCTCGATGAGGGTGCGGGCGGCGGGGTAGAAGGTCTCGGGGGAACTCACGAGGCCGCCCGAATGGCCCTGTATGAATACATAATCGTAGGTGTTCTCCTCGAGTTTTTCGCGGAAGCGCGTCCCGAACTTGTCGTTGGGGTCGGCATACTGTTCGAGCGTCCAACCGCCCTCGTATACCACGTCGACGTCCACGTCGAATCCCTCCGCTTCGCAGAGATCCTCAAAGATCCGCCAGAGGGTGTTGTAATAGGTATAGCTGTTGCCGAGGAAGAGGAAGTTGTACTTCCTGTCTTTTTTCATCTCTTCGCCCGTTACGCCCGTAAAGTCTGTTTTGTAACTCTCCGTGCAGTTTGTTACGGTGCAGGCATGCAGGGTATAGCCCTGTTCGGTACGGGTGGGAGCGACCTCCGTCGTCTCGTATACATGCTCGTGTGCGGGAGGCGCGGGAGGTACGGGCGGCGTCTCGGGCGTCTTCTTATCGCAGGCGGCAAAGCCCACGGAGAGGGACGCGGCGAGCGCAAAGCACAAGATTTTTTGATACGTTTTCATGTTGATTCTCCTTTATGGGACCAAGTCAGAGTTTTGTCACGAGGAGGTAGTCGGGGATTACCCACAGGTTCACCCAGCTGAATTGCACCGTGATCCATTCGCCCGCGGTAAACTCCTCTTCAAAGCCGTCGTCGAGGACGAATACGGTATTCCCCGCGCCCACTTTGAGTGTGCGCCGCGTTGCCTCTTTTCCGTTCACGCTGATATCGACGTCGGGGAGCGCGCCGCTCGCGGGTCCGCCCGAGCAGAGCTGCAGTTTGTAGGTCCCGCTCTCCTCTACTTTGAAGCGGAAAGTGACGCTGGTGTCCGCCTTGTCGAAGCTGCCGAGAGCGTGCGTGCAAGAGGAATTCGCCGCATTCCAAGGGGTGTGGCTGTCGGGATAGTGCCACTTTGCGGTCTCCGCTTCGAGGCGGTAGGAAGTCGGCTTCGCGACGGAGGCGGGATCGTATTCCTTGCCCGTTCCTTCGATGACGATATAGTCGAACTGCACATAGCCGCCGTAGTTGGGCGCTTGCGTCTTATCGGACGGTTTGATGAAATAGATCTCATTCCATCCCTTCGTGAAGGTGAGGGCCGTTTGAACATCCGCGCCCGTAATAGAGCCGAACCAACCCGTGTTTTCGGGGAAGACGACGCGGGTCTGCTTTTCGAGCGCCCGCTCGCCCTCTGCGTTCACATAGACGTCGACATAGGGGTTTGTGTTCGTCGTCGCGTAGCGGATCGTTACGTTCCGTTCGCCCGCCTCGACGGCGTAATAGCGGAAATACAGTCCCTGTCCCGCAGAGTTGAAGTTCAGCGCGTATGCGCCGCCATGCGTCTTCGTGTTTGCGCGGAAGTGCGTATCGTTGAGGATGGCGTCCTCCGCCTCGAGAAGAATGTCGCCGTCGACGGGCTTCACGTCGATCGCAAGGCTCGCGGGGTCGGAGAAGAACACCTTCCGCCTTGCCGTCACTTTCACGGTGTATGCGCCCTGCAAAGGGGCCCCGAAGCTGTCGATCTGCACCGAGGGTTCCTCAACGGTTCTGTCCGCAACAGCCTTGCCGTCCCTTTCGATCGTCACATGGTAGCTTTGCGCTCCTTCGACGGGGGAGAAAGTGACGGTGCGGTCTTCATAGGCAAGCTCCGCGGGGGCGGGCGGCGCCTCGAGCTTATACTCGTCGGTGAGAATAGAGGGACCGTAAACTGCCTTTTGCGCAGCCTCCTGCATGACGGGAAGGAGTGCGTAGGGGACGGGGTACATGGTCGGGGCGTACTCAATGCCGACGGGAGAGCGGCCGAACACCGTCGCAAAGTGGCAGAGGGCCGCAAGGTAGGTGCCCGAGGCAGAGGGATGGCTCGCATCGGGGTCATACAGCTCGAGGGCGGGTTCCGCCGCACAGGCGTGGTAGAAAGCGGTCCCCACATGGGAAACGGGGACGGAGAGTTCCTGCCCGATGAAATCATAGAGGGCGGTATCGTCGCGGATCATGGTTTCGTAGGGGATCCCGAGATACTTCGGGGAGGTCTCGTCGTACCAGACCGACCCCGGTTTTTTCGCCCATGTCGCGTAAAGGACGGGTGTCGCACCCGAGGCGCGGACGCTCTCGATGAGGGTGCGGGCGGCGGGGTAGAAGGTCTCGGGGGACCGCAAAAATCCCGACGGGCTTCCCTGCAAGAATACATAGTCGTAGGTATTCTCTTCGAGTTTTTCGCGGAACCGCGTCCCGAACTTGTCGGCGGGGTCGGCATACTGTTCAAATGTCCAGCCGCCCTCGTACACCACGTCGACGTCCACGTCGAATCCCTCCGCCTCGCAGAGGTCCTCGAAGATCCGCCAGAGCGTGTTGTAGTAGGTGTAACTGTTGCCGAGGAAAAGAAAGCTGTACTTCCTGTCTTTTTTCATCTCCCTGCCCGTGATGCCCGTATAGTCCGTCTTATAGCTCTCCGTGCAGTTCTCTACGGTACACGCGTGCAACGTGTAGCCTTGCTCGGTGCGGGTGGGGGCGACCTCCGCCGTTTCGTACACATGCTCGTGTGCAGACGGCGCGGGAGGTACGGGCGGCGTCTCGGGCGTCTCTTTGTCGCAGGCGGCAAATCCCAAAGAGAGTGCCGCCGCGAGCGTAAAGCACAAGATCTTTTGATGGGTTTTCATCGTTTTCCCTCCCCATTTATCGATTTTACAGTTTCGTGAGGAGCAGGTAGTCGGGCGTAAACCACATATTGGGGTGGGTATCGGGACTTAACCGCATGAAGTCGATCGAACTCCACACCCCCGCCGTGAGGGTCACGGTGAAGCCTTCGTCGAGGGCGATATCGTTATACCCCTTGCCGAGCTTGAAGCTCTTCGTCTCGGGGCCGCCCTCGTTGACGCGTACATTGATGAGTACTTCTTCGAGATCGGCTGGGCCGCCCGCGGCGAGCTGCACTTTATAGGTGCCGCTCTCCGTCACTTTGACGCGGAACTTCACGCCGTCTCCCTCTGCATCCATCGAACCAAGCCCGTGCCCGAGGGAGAAGGGGGCGCCCCACTTGGCGGGGCGGCGGCTCGTGACCTGCCAGTGCCATTCGCAGACCTCGGCTTCGAGCTTATAAGTTGTCGCCGTCATGTCAACGTCGGCGGGATCGTATTCCTTGCCCGTGCCGCGGATGACGATATAGTCGATTTGCGCCCAACCGCCGTAGCTGAGTTCGTCGTCGCGGGTGCCGTCCTTGATGAGGTAAAGTTCGTTCCAACCCTTTTGGAAGTTGACGGTGACGGTCGTCGTCGCGGTGATGCCGAAGTCGCCGATCCAATCCGTCCATTCGGGGTATTCCACTTTTGCCGCGAACACGCTGTTGCAGTAGAGGTTCATGTAGGAACCCGCATAGTGGGTGCCGTATTCAACGTCCACCTCCCGCTCGCCCTCCTCAAAGGCGAAGTAGCGGAAGTAAAGCCCCTCGCCCGAGTTGTCGATCATCTGTGCATATGCGCCGCCGTGCGCATATTCCATATCGATGGAGAGGTGCCTCGTCTCGGAGGCGATGATGGCGTCCTCCGCCTCCAGAAGCACGTCGGTATCCACATAGGGCATATCGACGGCGACGGTCGCGGGAGCGGAAGAGAGAGTGCGAAGTTTCGCCGAGACGCTCGCCGTGTATTCGCCGACAAGTCCCTTGCCCGCGAGGTCGAGGGAGGTGCCCGCGATCTCCTCGGTATAGGCGACTTGGTCGCCGCGCGTCAGCGTTACGGTATAGGCTTCGGCGTATTGCACCGCGCCGAAAGTGAGGGTGTGCGACGCGAACGCGAGGTTCGCGGGAGCGGCGAGCGAAGAGACGAGCAGCTCGGAGTAGCCGCATTCGCACTCGCCGATCCCGCCGTTTTCCTGCGAGGGGACGAACTTGTGCGCCGCATAGCCGCCGCGTTCATCGGTGTGTTCGCAGGTGGCGGGGTGCCAATGCCCTTCTTCGTTATGCAGCCATTCCGTCTCCGAATAGGTGTGGACGTGTCCGCACGCAGCGAGGGTGAGGGTCGCAATGAGGGCGGCCGCAGCCACCGCAAGGAATTTCTTTTTCATATCGCTTCTCCTTATTTATCGGTTTTTTATTACGCTTCCACGGGGGTGATGAGAAGGTAGTCGGGGTTGTACCAAGCGGTTGTCCGCAAGAAGTCGATCGTCACCCATTCTCCCGCTGTGAGTTCTACCGTGAAACCGTCGTCCAAGCCGACGATATTCCAGGCCGAGCCTGTGCGGACGGTCTTTTCCGTTGCTTCTTCGCCGTTGATGCTCACGTTGAGTTGTACGCTGCCCGAGCCGCCCAAGGCAAGCTGTACCTTGTAAGTGCCGCTCTCTGCAACTTTGAAACGGAATTTTACGCCGTCGCCCGCCGCATTCATCTCTCCGAGACCGAAGCCGAGCGAGAAAGCCGACCAATGACTCGGGCGTTGTTTTGCGTTGGTCCAGCGCCATTCGGCAACCTCCGCTTCAAGGCGGTAGGACTTCGCCGCCTTGTCGACCGAGGCGGGGTCATATTCTTTGTCGCTCCCCGCGATGACGAAGTAATCGAACTGTACATGCCCGCCGTAGTTGGGGGTTTGCGTCGTATCGGAGGGTTTGAGGACGTAAATTTCGTTCCAGCCCTGCGTAAAGGTGAGTTCCGTCTCGGTGTCCGCGCCCTTGATGTCGCCGAACCAGCCTGTCTTTTCGGGGAACACGACGCGGGCCTGCTTTTCGGTCGCCGTTTCGCCTTCCTTGTTCACATAGATATCGACATACGGATCATCTTCGTTTGTCGCATAACGGATCGTGACCTTCTTCGTCCCCGCCTCGTAAGCGAAGTAGCGGAGGTAAAGCCCCTGCCCCGCGTCGTTGAAATTCTCCGCAAAGGCGCCGCCGTGCATGTTGGCCTCCGCGTGGTAGTGCTTTTCGTTGAGGATGGCGTCCTCCGCCTCGATCAGGACTTCCTTATCCGCCCAGGAGACCTTGATGGTTGCGGTCGCGGGGTCGGAGGTGAAGTCGTCACAAATCGCGGTTACGGTCACCGTATAGTCGCCGACGAGTTCCTTGCCGAAGCCGTCGATGGAGACGGAGACGGTTTCCTCCGTGCCCGCGGGGACGTCTTTTTCGGCGACCTTGCTCTCGTCCGCCTTGATCTCCACATGATAAGAGACGGCGTATTGCACCTTTCGGAAGGTGATTGCGCGGTCTGCATAGGCGAGGTCTTGAGGGGAAGCGAGTTCGTCAAAGAGATACTCGCTGTACTTGCACTCGCTGCAGGTGCGCTTTGCGCCGTCTGCATTGTTCGTAAAGGTATGTTGTTCGTAGCTGCCCTTCTCGCCTGCATGGCCGCAGATCGCAGGGTGCCAATGGTGGGTCGCGTCGTGTTCCCAAACGGAAGTGTTGAAGGTGTGTTGCCCGTCCGCTTCGCCGAATGCAAAGGTCTCGGTGCCCTTCGCTCCGCATACGCAGGAGAGGTAATACTTGGCGGGTTCGGTGCAGGTCGCCGCCGTCGCGAGGTAATCCGCCTCCGCGACTTCACGGTCATAGACGTGTGTTGCGACGTCCTCGCGCTCTTCTGCGTGGTCACAGGTTGCCGCGTGCCAATGCTCCGTATCGTTATGCGACCAGCCCTCCGCAAATGTATGAGTATGCACGGGGGGGGTGGGTTCTTTTTCTTTGCAGGCGGCAAGGCCGACCGCGGCGGACGAGACGAGCGTTCCCGCAAGAAGCAGGGAAAGCAGTTTGTCTGCATGGTTGCGTTTCATCATAATTTCCTCCTATTTTTTCTTTTTCGGTTTCAGAAGATAAGTTTGGTGCTTGCGGGGTCGAAGAGATGGGTCTTCGCGAGGTCGAGTACGAGGGCGATATCGGAGCCGTCGGCGATCTCCCGCGCAGTCTTGCATTTGGCGATGAGTTCCGTCTCCCCCCATAGGGCGTGGACCTGATACTCGCTCCCGAGGAGTTCCGCGATCTGCACTTTGAGGGAGAGGGGAGGAGACGGGACCGCGGAGGAGGGAGCGCCGCCCTCCTCATAGACGTCCTCGGGACGGATGCCGAAGAGCAGCTTGTGTCCGCCCGAAAGGCAGGCCTCGTATCCCGCAACGAGCGCCTCGAGTTCCCCGAGCCTGTCCTGCGGGGTCTTGATCTTCTCCTTTTCGCGGGAGGGCTTGAAGAGGGACTTGATGAACTTCCAAAGGTTGAATTTCTCCTTGTGGTGGGTGAGGAGATAACTCATATCGGGCTTTTCGTATTCCTTGTCTTCGATGCGTTTCTTCGTCTCCTCGATGCGTTCGCGGTAGAATTCGTCGTGCCGCGCCTGCTGTTCTTTTGAGAGGGGAAGGGTGTAACCGTCTCCGAAGCGGAGTGTGCCGTCCTCGTATTCGCACTCGATGAGGTTCATGGCGGGGGCGCCGATGAAGGTCGCGACGAAGGTGTTAGCGGGGGCGTCGTACACCTCCTTGGGGGTGCCGATCTGCTGAATGTAGCCCTTTTTCATCACGACGATGCGGCTCGCCATCGTCATCGCCTCCGTCTGGTCGTGGGTGACGTAGACGGTGGTGGCATTGAGTTGCTTGTGCAGGTTGATGATCTCGCTCCGCATGGAGACGCGGAGTTTCGCGTCGAGGTTGGAGAGAGGCTCGTCCATAAGGTACACCTTTGCCTCGCGGACGATGGCGCGCCCGAGGGCAACGCGCTGCATCTGCCCGCCCGAGAGTTGCTTGGGGAGCCTGTCGAGAAGTTCGGTGATCTGCAAGATCTCCGCCGCCTTTCTGACGCGCGCATCGATATCTTCCTTGGCGTATTTTCTCGTCTGCAACCCGAACGCGAGGTTGTCGTACACCGTCATGTGCGGATAGAGGGCGTAGTTCTGGAAGACCATCGCAACGTCCCGCTCCTTTGCCGTCTTCTCGTTGCACCATGTCCCGTCAATGTAGAGGTCGCCCGTCGTAATGCTCTCAAGCCCCGCGATCATGCGGAGGGTGGTGGACTTGCCGCACCCCGAGGGACCGACGAATACGATAAGCTCGTGTTCGGCGATATCGAGATTGAAATCGAACACCGCCTGCACATAGTTGTCGTATACTTTGTTTACGTTCTGCAGGGAGAGGTACACCCCCTCGGGCGCCGTCTTCGGCTCCTTGCGGCGGGCTTCCTCCCGCTCGAGCATCTCGGCATACTGCTCCTCGACGAGCTTCTTCTGCCGTTTCAGCTCCTGTGCCTCCTGCTTGCGCAGCTGTTTTTCGGCCGCCTTTTCGTTCTTATCCATGTCGTCTCCTTATCGGAAGAGATACTGTGTGCCGCGGTAGATCGCGACGTCGCCGAAATACACTTTCTGATCTTTGCCCAACGTGAGTTGAATGACGTCGGAATCCGACTCGAACACATAGGGGATCTCGAGGTAGGCATAGCCGCCCGCGGAGTTCTTGCTCGTGTTGGAGAGGACCACGCCGCCGTAAGTCTCCCTGTTCCGCACGAGGGTCGCGACGGTCGCCGTGCCGCCGTAAGAGCGGTATTTTACAGAGAGGATGACCTCCTCGCCCGCCTTCACGCCGTCGGGCTTTGCGATCGTCTTGAGGAGCTTTTCCGAGGTGAGTTTGAGATCCTGTTCGGTGCGGGAGAGTTCTTCCCGCTCGATCTCCTCGAGCATGAAGTCGTCGAACACCAGCCCGCCCTCCGAGGAGAAGCCGACCTGCATTCTGGAACTTGTTGCGCGGAAGATGAGTTCCTTTCCCACAAGGGAAGTCGCGTTCGCGAAGGTGATCTCCTCTGCCGTTTTCCCGGAGGCGTTCCGCGCGAAGAGGGAGGCCTCTTGCCCCTCCTCCGTCTTCACATACACGGAGAGGCGGTAGGTCTTGCCTTTTACAAGCCCTTCATAGGCGTGGAAGACTTCCCCGCCGCCGGGGAGGGAGAATGCCGCGTAGCCGCTGTGCGCATTGCCCGCCTCGCTCTCTACGATGACTTCGAACTTTTTCTTCGCCTCGAATCCGGAGGTGTTGCGCTCCTCGGCGTCGTAGTTGTCGAAGAGGTAAGAGTGATCCTTTACAAGTTCCGTTGTGGGGATGAGGTAGGAATCCGCCCGCACCTCTCCGCCGTTTGCAATGAGGATCTTCTCGAAATTTTTACGGTAGAGGTCGACGATGTCGTCGATCTTTTGCCGCTCGGGGTAATCCTTTGCGAGGATCTTCGCAACGTAGCCCTCGTTCGTCGTGTCGTTGTAGTAGACGCCCTCTCCGTCGTAGTAGATCGTGCTGTTGAGTTTGGCGTACTCCTCATTCCCCTGCCTGAATCCCTTGAGGATGCCCATGACCCCTTGGGTGATGGCAGCCGTGCAGTCGCCGTCGAAGCCGAGGATGGAGGCGTATTTACAGGTATCGAGGTAGGAATTCTTGCCGTAGAGGAAGGAGAGGACCGCAAATCCGCCGTTCACGTTGGGATCCGTCTGAATGTTGTCGATCCTGTAGAGGGGATGGCGTTTGTCCGCAAGCTCTTGCGCCGCCTTCTTGTAGTCGTTCGGATATTTTGCGTACAGTTCGAATGCGAGGTCGTACATTCTGCGCGGCCAGGAACCTTCGGGGAGGACCTCCTTCGCCTTGTCCATCACGACCTTTACGTCGTCCTCGAAGTAGGCGACGGAATACATGGCGGCGTAAAACTTTGCCCACCACACCGCCTCGAAGTAGCCCACATTGGTGGCGAATGTGTCGACGAGTTTGGTCGCAGTGTTGGGCATGCCGGGCGCATTCATGCCGAGGGTCTCGTTCTCAATGTACGCTTCGGTACACCAACCGTAGCGGTTGCCGCCCTCGATGGAACCCGTGAAGGGGGCGATCATCTCGGAGGTGGCGATGAGTTTCGCCGCATCCGCGCCGCCGCCCCAGTCGCTCACGGGATACTTCTTCCACGTTTCCTTGATATCGTAGGAAGTGGCGCCCCGCTCGGAGAGGATGAGTTGGTTGAAAATGTCGATATGGTAGTCGTCGTCCGACCAGACTTCGTTGCGCCCCGTTGCGGGGTTGACGCGCAATCTGTCGTAGCGGACCTGCTCCGTTCCCGGCGGATTGTAGTAGGTATAGTTGCCCGCATAGGGACCGTTCAGGAAGTCGAAGTAGTGTTCGGGCATGCCGACGTAGGGCACGCCGCCGTTCCACACGAATTCGTAGCCGCTCAAAAAGCCCGCGAATTGCCCGAGAAGCCCGCCGAGCGTCTTGTTGACGTATTCCTCTTTGGAAAGCTCCTTCATCGTCACGGCGGGGTGGAAGTCGGCCGCATTGCCCGTTCCTTCTATTGGCGAACAAGCCGCGCACGCTCCCGCGGCGAGGCACGCCGCGAGGAGGGCGGGAAGCCCGTGTTTCAAGAGGCCCTTCATCAGAGTTTGCCCTCCATGCCCTTCTTCATCGTTTCATCCATGAAGTCCACGAAATCGCGCGTCGTCATGCCGCCGTTCATCCATATCGTGAGTTTGTTGTTGATCTGCTGGTCGACAATGTTGTAGTAGGTGGAATAGGGGACGTTGATGGTGCGCTTTGCGCCCTCGATGACGACGTCCGCATAATCCTTGAGTTTGGTATTTGCGAAAGAATTCGCATAGTTGTCCACGCAGTCTGCGCGCACGGGGATGCCGCCGACCTGCAGCTCTGCCGCCGCGCGGATCGCCTCCGCACTCATGAGGGCTTCGAGAGCGATGAAATCTTCCTTGGGGGTACGGGAGTTGCGCGCCGCCCAGAATTGGTCGGAGAAGTTGGTGGTGTGCGCCGTATAGGAATCGTTGAGTACGGGGATTGCCGCAATGCCGATCTCATAGTTGCCCGTATAGCGGCAAATGTCGTGCATCTGCCAGATGCCGTCCACGAGCATGGCGATATTGCCGCCGAGGAAGCGGGCGTTCGCATCGAGAGTGGAGGTTGCCGCCGTATTGGGGACGGAGCCGTCCTCGCGCAGCATGCCGATGAACCAGTCGTACACATTGTAGAAGGCATCGGAGGCGATGACGCACTCGCCCTTGTCGTTGAAGATATTATCGCCGCCGCTGTTCACCGCGTACATGCCCGCATAGGCGAGGAAGGGACCGATGGACAGCCCGTATTTTTTGGAAGCGCCCTCGCCGCTCGTGAGTTTCTTCGCTGCCGAGCGGATCTCCGCGAAAGTGGAGGGGTGGTCCCAGTCGCCGCTCGGATAGGGGATGGCGTCCCCGGGGTGGGCGGCATTGTATTCGTCGATGAGGGTCTTGTTGTAGTAGAGTACCATGTGCTGTTTGCCCGAGGGGATGCCGTAATATTTCCCGTCCTTTTCGGCGACCCCTCCGAACACTTCTTCGGGGAAGGCGCCTTCGGAGACGAGTTTTTCCTTGAGGGAAGTGAGATCGCGCAGCTGGTTTTTCTCCACCATGAGGGGGATGTGCGATTCCGCGATCCGCCCGATCGTCCCGCCGATCTCGCCGAGGATATTGGAGTTGACTTTCATGTAGTAGTCATCCCACGACTCGGTGGGCACCGTCTCCTCCGCGATGCGGACCTTTTCGCCCTTTTCTTTGAGGATCTCGTTCGCCGTCTCGATCATGGCGAGCCAACCGGGATTCTGGTTCTGGTTGTTGATGATGGTCATCGTGACGATGACGTTGCCCTCGGCGTCCGTCTCGGGACCGCCGCAGGCGCAGAGCGAGGACCCGACGGCCGCGGCGAGGCAGAGTGCGGTGAAGGTCGCGAAGAGTTTTTTGGCTTTCATGTTGTTTCTCCTTTTTTGGCTTATTTCATGCCCGTCGTGGCAATGCCCTGTACGAAGTACTTTTTGCACGACAGGTAGATGAGTGCGATGGGTACGACGCTCAACGTCGTCGCCGCCATCATGCGTCCCCACACGACGCCCGTCATAGCCTGTTCTTTCAGCCCCGCAATGAGAAGGGGGATGGTGGTGAGGCTCTCGTCGCTCAGATAGATGAGGTGGGTCATGTAACTGTTCCAGCTTCCGATAAAGGAGAACAGCCCGAGCGTGATGAGGGCGGGTTTGATGAGGGGCAGCACGATCCTGAAATACTTACGGAACCAACTGCACCCGTCTACGTCCGCGGCTTCCAGCAGCCCGTCGGGGATGGTGACGATAAAGGAACGGAGCATGAACACGCCGTAGGTATTGATCATCACGCCCGGGATGATGAGGGGCAGGAAGGTGTTTGTCCAGTGGAGCTTTGCGAAGATCATGAAGAGGGGAAGCATGGTCACCTGCCCGGGGATCATGAGGGTCGCGATGAACAGTCCGTAGATGGGCTTGGAGCCTTTGAAACGGATCTTGGCAAAGGCGAATGCCGCGAGAGAGGAGGTGAAGAGGGTCCCGATCGTGGAGGTCACCGCGATGATCAGGGAGTTGAGATACGCCCGCCACAGGAGGCCGTTCTTATAGGAGAACACGGCCTTGTAGCTGTCCCACGTGAGGTGGAAGGTGAAGAGGCTCGTATCCCCTTGGTTGATGAGATCCGGATCTTTCAGCGAATTCAGGATCATCCAGTAGAAGGGGAAGAGACAGAAGATGGCGGCGATCATCACGACGATCGTGATGAGGATGACGGAGACGATCTGCCGCTTTGTCATCCGTTTGAGTTTCAGCCGTTTCATTCGATCACCAACCTCTTTTTCACTTTGAATTGGATGAGGGTCACGATGCCGACGAGGGCGAAGAGTACCCAGCTTGCAACGGCGGCACGCCCCATGTCGAACTGGCGGAAGGCATAGAAGTAGATATACATAGAAAGGGTGTAGGTGGAATAGTCCGGCCCGCCGCCCGTCATGATGAACACCTCGTTGAACATGCCGAATACGTCGATGAAGAGCATGACCGTCACGAAGAACATGACGGAGGAGAGCATGGGGATCGTGATGCGGATCACCTTGCGCAAGGGGGACGCGCCGTCGATGTCCGCCGCCTCATACAGCTCTTGCGGAATGTTTTTCAGCCCCGCATCGAAGATAATGTAGTAGTAGCCGACTTTCAGCCACACGCTTACGATGGAGACCGAGAAGCGGGCGAGCTTGTCGTCCTGCAGCCAATTTGGCAGGTTTTTTATGCCGAACACCGCAAGGATGGAGTTGAGTACCCCCGATTCGGGCTGGTAGATGAACATCCAGACCATCGCGATCGCCACGCTCGAGGTGACCATCGGCAGGAAGAACGCCGCGCGGTAGAAGGACATGAAGGGGAGCTTTCTGTTCGTGAGAATGGCGAGAGTGAGGGAGCTGAAGAGGGTAAGCGGCACGACGATCGCGATATAGATGAAAGTGTTGCCGACCGCCTTCCAGAAGACCCTGTCGCGGAAGATTGCCTCGAAGTTCACCGTTCCGACGAATTCGGGCATGTCGATCATGTTCCACTGCGCGAAGCAGAGATAGAGCGAGAAGAAGAGGGGGAACACCACAAAGGCGACAAAGCCGATGAGTTGCGGCATGATGAAGAGATAGCCGATAATGTTCTCTCCTCTCTCTTTTCTCGTCATTCTCCTTCTGACGCGTTTTTTCATAGATATCTCCTTTGGTACTCCTCCGCCTGTTGCACGATCTTTTCGACCGCCTCGGGTGCCGCGTCGAGGGAATCGTCCACGAGCGAGAGGGTGGGGATGACCCCCTTCTCAAGGGGCGCGGCCGTCTCGGGATTGGTCCCGAGTTCGTGTACGCCCGTCGAGCCGTGGGCGGGATCGCCGAGGCAGAGGTGGGCGAATTCCCGCGAGAAGCGGGAGAACAGGAGGGGAGAGGGGTGATCGTGGTAGTGCATCACTCCCGAGGTATGCCCCGATTGGAAGAGGGGGACGACGGCGGCAAGCCCGTCGAAATAGCCCTCCCCGCTCAGAAGGAAATCGGGCTTGATCGCGCGGAGCCGCCTGCAAAATTCTTTCAGCCCCGTATAGGGGTGGGCGCGCCTGTCGTTGTTGCAGCAGGCGAGGATGTCGAGGAAGGCGCCGTCAAACCCGTAGGCGTTCGTTGCATTCTCGATCTCGCGGAAGAGGTGATCCTGCCACCCGCGGCAGGCGATATTGAAATTGGAGAGCTTGCCGTTCACGTCGTAGGAGTGGGAGCCGTCCCAGTCCACGCTTCCGCCGCATATGGATTTTCTCCCGCTCGCGGGGATGAAGCAGTTGTCCTCCACAAGGGGGGCAACGGCGGGCAGGTCGGCATTCGCCATATTCATGCCGTACATAGCGAGTACTTTACACCCGCAGGCGTGCATGCGCGCGACCATCTTCTTGAGTTTCTCCGCGCCGCCGAGCCGTTCGTCGGGGGTGTAGTCACCGTACTTATAGTAGTATCTTCCTTCCCAGCCCGCGATATAGACGAGGACGCGTTTTCCCTCGATCCGCTTCGTAAGCCGCTCGATATCCTCCGCCGCCCGTTCGTAAGTATGGAAAATGTGCCCCGTGTACGTCTCCATGTGCATGGTGACGACGAGGGACACCTCCCGCAGCCACGGGGGAACGAGGGAGCTTTTTTCCCACTCTTCCGCGCCGTAGGTCTCCCGAATGTAATCCGATTGCCGTTTGTAGATCTCTTCCGCGCTCTCCGCGAGGCCGCACTCCACGGCGGGCGCCGCATATTCGTTTGAGAAGGCGGTCGCGTCCTTTTCCTGTACGACGTCCACCCGCATGGTGTCCTCGCCCGTCTTTTTGAAGAAGAAATACTTCACGTTCACGTCATTGTCGAGACAGCGCAGAAAGAGGTGTTTCCCGTCTTTGAGACGAAAGACGAGGAGGGGAGTCGTAAGTCCCCGCCACCCGTTGTGGTAGGTCTCCACCTCTCCCTCCTCCGTGATCTCCCTGTCTCCCGAGGTCAGACTGACGAGCGTCCCGAGGGGCAGTCCGTCAAAGCGGAGCTTCACACTCCGCACGGTCTGCTCCATGCGGGCATGCACCAGAAAGCGCATGCCCGCGGAGGAGGAAGCCCGCATGAGTTCCACCGAACCGTTTACGGGTTCGGTGTTGCCCCACACGAGAGTATCGGAGCGGTAGTCGTCCCCTTCGCGGCGGTAACCGCCCTCGGGTACGGTATAGAGGTTATCGAAGGTGAATACCTCCGCCGAGATCTCATACCGCAGGGCGCCGTCCGTTACGGGGATCCGTTGATTGTTGAGCCGATACGATAGGTCCATTGTACGCATAGATTTTTCCTCGTCAGAGAGCTTTGATAAAGGCGAGATCGATGTAGTCGATCTGGAAGTAGCCGCTGTTCGCGCTGTCGAGAAGCAGGCAGTAGATATAGTTGTCGCCCGCTTCGAGGGTGACGTCCACATACCCGTCTGCGACGCGCACGGCGTTCCAGCCCGTGTAAGGGAGATCCTTGAGAGAGCCCGCAATGCAGTCTTCGAAGTCGATACTCTTGATGGGTTCGATGGACGACTGCGTCACGCAGAAGCTCGGGCAGGCGAGCTTGGAACCCGTGAATTCGCCCGAAGCATAGGCGAGCGTGATACGATAGGTCGCGCGCACGTCCGACCAGAAGTGCCACTCCACGCCCTCGTAGTTCTTCTCCACGCCGCCGAGGAGGAATCCGTTGGAATAGACGGTGCCGTCTCCCTGCTGGATCGCGGGGTTCTTGCAGCCGATGAGGTTGTTTTCTCCCGTCTTGCGGGGAGTGCCCATTTCCGCCTCGAGACGGTACGCCGCGGGATGGGCGCCGTACTCTTCGAGATCGTCCACGTTATACTTTGCGCCCGTGCCCTTGAGAACGAAGTAGTCGAGTTCGGCATAGCTGCCCCACTCATCGGTATCGTCGCCGTTCTTCATCACGGAGATGGTGTTCCAGCCCTTTTTGAGGGTGATCTTCACCGTTGCTTCCGCAGCGTCGTATTTGCCTACTTCGCCCCAGCCTGTCTTTTCGGTGAAAGCGAATGTCGCCTGTTTCGTGCCGTTCACCCACACCTCGTTTTTGGCGGGTTCCATGTCGGTGGTGTAATAGGCGACAAAATCATATTCGCCCGCCACGGGGCAGAGATAGTTGATATACACGCCCTGGCCCGCATCGTCGATGCCGCCCACATAGGCGCCCTTGTGCGCGAGCGGATTGTTGCGGAAGTTGGAGTTCGAGCTGAGGCCGAAGTTGTAGAGATAGTCTTCTGCCTCGAATTCCACGTCGCCGAACGTTGAGAGGACGGCGAATTCATAGGCGCTCTCGGGACCGAACTTCTTGCCTTTCTTGGCGCGGACGGTGAGGGTGAGATTGCCCGCAAGCCCGAGGGACTCCATGTCGAGCGACGTCTCGGTCACGGTGTCGGAGTACACGACCTCGCCGCCGTGGGAGAAGACGACTTCGTAGCTCTCCGCGCCCTCCACGTCGTCGAACGAGAGGATCCCGTCCTCATAGGAAAAGCCCGTCGCCCCGGCGAGCTTTCCTCCGCCGCAAGCGGCAAGGGGGAGCGCCGCCAACATTGAGATTAAACAAATCACGGCTGCTTTTCGTTTCATAAATTGCTTTGTTTCCTCCTCAAGAATTTGTAATTTAAGTTCAAAAAACCCGTGCATTCCCACACATTTCTCTTTGCTACAACTTGAGAATGGTACAGATTTTCACCACTTATGAACAAAGTATAAAATCATAATGTGAAAAATACAATAACTATTATCACTTAATTGATTGACAAAATCACAATTTTGTGCTACAATCGCCGCAAGGAGGGAAAAAGTGGAAAACTTATTGTTCGATAAGCTCCCGCACTATATTTTTTCGGCAAACAGACAGTTCGAGAAGGGCGAGTGCCATATGGACCGCATTGCCGACCTCAACATTCTCATCCTCATGCGGCAGGGCATATTGCGGTTTACGGAGAACGGCACGCCCGTCGAATTGCAGGGAGGGGAGTACTATATTCAGAAGGTGGGACTTGAACAGCACGGCGAAGTTCCGAGCGATTCCCCCAACTATTACTTTGTTCATTTCAGCGACGCGGCATACGGCAAGGGCGGGGGTCTGCCTCTCCGCGGGACGTACGATCTCGAAAAGATCCAGCCCATCATCACCGAATTCGAACAGCTCGGGAACGCCGCCGAAAAACTCGAGTACGAGCAGCTCTTCTATAAACTGCTCTGCACGCTGCGCTCTTTCTCGCGGAGCAAGTCCGCGGCCGAGAGGATCCGCGCCCATCTCCTCGAAAACTTTTCCCGCGACGTTTCGCTCGAGGAGATCTCCAAGCTCTGTTTCATTTCCAAAAACCAAGCGATCAATGTCTTCCGCGAGACCTACGGCGTCACGCCGTACAGATACCTTCTCGATTTCAGGCTCCGCCGCGCGGGGGAACTGCTCCTTGCGACGAACAGCCCCGTCACCGAGATCGGCTTCGGGGTGGGATTTTCGGTCTATTCCGCATTTTACCGCGTCTTCAAAAAGAAGTACGGACTTTCTCCCGCCGAATACCGCCAGTTGCGCCTTTCGCGCACTTTGCCGGAGGATCTCTACTTCAAACCCGAATAACCCCGGTTGCCGCATGTCCGCCCGCAACCTGCCCTCCCCGTTACAAGGGGGCAGAGCGTAAAAAAATCTTCCGAAAAATTTTTTTGCAAACCCCGATTTTTAGCACTTTTTTAGCACTTCCTGTTTTATAATGGCAGAAAAACAGGGGAATTGCCCCGTCGGGAGAATCGAACATGCTGTTTGGGAACAAGAAATTCCGCCTCATCGCCTGCTCGGTGTTTTACGGCCTCTTCGTGATCGCCACCGCCGTTCTCTTCATCATCGGCTGTGCGGACATGGACAAGGCGAATAGCATCAACCTCATGCACGTCGTGGTGTGCATCGCCATCCTTGCCGTGCCCTACTTCCTCTTCCTCCATGCCGACCAATTCGAGGGGAAGGCGGGGAAGATCGCAACGGGCATCGTTGCGCAGGCGCTCCTGTGGTTTCTTATCTTGATCGTTCTCCTCTGCTGTTTCTCCGCGGACAACCGCCGTACCTATCCCACCCTCTGTCTCTCGAGCCTCCTTTCGACCACGATCTCGATGGCGGTCTTCAACCTCCGTGCGGGGATCACGGGCGGGGGCGGCAAGTTCAGCCTTCTCAGAAAGGATTCGGTGGAAGACGGCAACATTTCCGCCAATGTGTGTTACTTCATCGCGTTCGCCGCGCCCTTCCTCTCTTACCCCCTCGCGATGCTCCTCTTCCTTCTCCCCGTCAGGGTCGCCGCGATGGCGTGGGGCGCGATTTTCGTCTGCAGTTATGCCTTTACGATGATGTCCGACTTCATCGCCGGCAAGATCGTCGGGGCGGTTGCCGTGGCCGCGATCGTCATCGTCTCCATCGTCTTCGGTGCGCAGCGGGGGATGGATTACGGCGCCGCCGAGAACACGCTTGTCCTCGCGCCCTGCCTCGCCGTTCTCTTCACCGCGGCGCTCATCGGCATGCTCCTCGCCTACAACCGCCCCGCGGAGGACGGCCCCTATAACGCCTACATGTTCTCTGTCCTCGGCGCTTCCGTAGTTGCGACGCCGCTTCTGCAGTGGCTCATCGGATTCAAGTGGTTCATCGGTCTGCCCGTCCTCGTCGTCCTCATCATCGGCCATGTCATCGGCTGCCGCTTTCTCGGCGGGAAACCCGTCTACCACGTCTCGGGCTCAAGCTCCTCCTATTCGTCCGGCCCCGCGGACGGCTACGGTGCGGCGAGCAGGCTCGAGAGCGCGATCTACGGCAAGCTCCCGGGCGGGTCGTCGGTCTCCGTCTCGGCAGACAGCGCCGAGGCGCCCTGCTTCACCGTCCGTATCCGCACGGCGCGCTCCGCCCACGGCTGGGTCAGCAGCGACATCGGCGGCTGGATAAGGGGCTGTATCAACGGGATGAACAAGTCCTTCGGGCGCTACAGCTACAACGTGTATTACGATCTCTACGATTGATGAATTTTGTTTTACGGCCTGCGCCCCGCGGCATTGCCGCGGGGCGCAGATTTTCTTTCAAAGCGGTAAAAATAGGGGAATGGGGTCGAAAAAACGGCGCACTGCGGGAAGCAATGCGCCGTTTGCGGTTGATTTTTTATTTGTCGAAGTTGACGACTTTCGCGAAGTCTTCCGCCTTCAGGGAGGCGCCGCCGATGAGGCCGCCGTCGATCTCGGGCTGTGCCATGAGGCCCTTTGCGTTCTTGGCGTTCATGGAGCCGCCGTACTGGATGCGGAGCCTGCCCGCGTTCTTGTGCGCATACACCTTCTTGATGCGCTTGCGGATATAGCCGATGGTCTCGTTCGCCTGCTCGTCGGTCGCCGTCCTGCCCGTGCCGATCGCCCAGATGGGCTCGTAGGCGACGACGATCTTGGAGAAGTCCTCAATGCCCTTGAAGTCCTCGGCGATCTGCTTGTCGAGCACCTTTTCGGTGAGGCCGCCCTCGCGTTCTTCAAGGCTCTCGCCGATGCAGACGATGGGGGTAAGCCCCGCATTGAGGGCTGCAAGGGTGCGCTTGTTTACGGTTTCGTCCGTCTCGCCGAAGTATTGGCGGCGTTCGCTGTGCCCGATGATGACGTACTGCACGCCGTACTCCTTCAGCATATTCGCGGAGATCTCGCCCGTGTAGGCGCCTTTTTCGGCGAAGTGGACGTTCTGCGCGCCGAGGCGGATTTTGGAGCCGTGGATGGCCTTCTTGACGGCGGGGATGTCGATGGCGGGCACGCATACGACGACGTCGCACTTCGCATCTTTCACGAGGGGCTTCAACGCCTTTACGAGTTCCGCCGCCTCGGAAGCGGTGTTGTTCATTTTCCAGTTGCCTGCGATGATGGGTTTTCTTGCCATTTGTATTCTCTCCTTATCGATTGTTTTTTCGCCGCAAGGCTGCGGCGGCGCATGGAAGATAAAATTATTTCTCGTTGAGGCAGGCGATACCGGGAAGAACCTTGCCCTCGAAGAGTTCGAGAGAGGCGCCGCCGCCCGTCGAAATGTGCGTGATCTTATCGGCATAGCCGAGCTGTGCGCAGGCAGCTGCGGAGTCGCCGCCGCCGACGATGGTCGTAGCGCCCTGTGCCTCGGCGAGGGCCGCCGCCACCGCGTTGGTGCCCGCGGCAAGGGTGGGGTTCTCGAACACGCCCATCGGCCCGTTCCAGATGACCGTCTTCGCCGTCTTCACTTTCTCCGCATAGAGTGCGCGGGTCTTCTCACCGATATCCAGTCCCATCTTGTCCGCGGGGATGCTGTGGGAGGACACCGTCTCCACCTCGACGGGTGCGTCGATGGGGTCGGGGAATGCCGAAGCCACCACGGTATCCACGGGCAGAAGCAATTCCTTGCCCTCCGCTTTGGCCTTCTCGATCATCTCCTTGCAGTAGCCGAGCTTCTCGTCGTCCACGAGGGAGGTGCCGATCTCGTACCCCTGTGCCTTTAAGAAGGTGTACGCCATGCCGCCGCCGATGATGAGAGTATCGCACTTCTCGAGGAGATTGGAGATGACGCCGAGCTTATCCGCGACTTTCGCGCCGCCGAGGATGGCGACGAAGGGATGCACGGGATGGTCGAGGCTGTCCGCCATCACGGTGAGTTCCTTCTCGATGAGGAAGCCGCACACCGCCGTCTTCACGAGGCCGTATTCGACGATCGCCGCCGTCGATGCGTGGGAGCGGTGCGCCGTGCCGAAGGCGTCGTTCACATAGATATCCGCATACTTTGCGAGTTTCTTGCAGAATTCGAGGTCCTTCTTCTCCTCCTCCCAGTGGAAGCGGAGGTTCTCGAGGAGGACGCATTCGCCCTCCTTGCACGCCGCGACTTTCGCCTGCGCGTCGGGACCGACGACGTCCTTTGCAAAGGTGACCTTCCCGCCGAGCAGTTCGTTGAGACGGGCGGCGACGGGGGCGAGGGTGAGTTTTTTCGGCTCATCCTTTTTGGCCTTTTCGATGATGGCTTCCGCCGTGGTCTCTCCCTTTTCGACCTTGGCCTTATCCTTCTTGTTGAGTTTCACTTCGTCCGAGAAGATGGAGTGGGGCTTGCCCATGTGGGAGCAGAGGGTGATCTTCGCGCCGTGTTCCATGAGGTATTTGATGGTGGGCAGCGCGCCGACGATCCTGTTTTCGTCGGTGATCGCCCCGTCCTTCATGGGCACGTTGAAGTCGCAACGCACGAGAACGTGCTTGCCCTTCCAGTCTTTCACGTCTTTCACGGTCATCTTGTTCATAGAGTTTCCCTTCCTTTATAAATTTCCGAGAGATATGATAATTCTTTTTTGAGGATTTGTCAATACTTTGACCGCAACGGATCGCCGAATTTTCCCTCTTTTTTTTGCGAATACGGCGTATAAACGTTTGACAAAATCCGCTCCGTTTGGTAAAATACCCTTTGCCTGTCGAAGTAGGCGCGTCTTTTTTCGCGCCCGCAACAGGGAAAGCAGCATTCTTCGGATCGCGATCGCGGTCCGCGAGGATATTCCGAAAATAAGAAAAGGAGGTAACAAGATGCCTACGATCAACCAGCTCATCAAAAAGGGCAGGGAGAGGGAAGCGTTCAAGTCCAAGTGCCCCATTCTGGACCAATGCCCCCAGAAGCGCGGCGTGTGCCTTTCGGTCACCACCACGTCCCCCAAAAAGCCTAACTCGGCGCTGCGCAAGATCGCGAGGGTGAGACTCACCAACAAGCAGGAAGGTACCGTGTACATTCCCGGCGAGGGTCACAACCTTCAGGAGCATAGCTCCGTCCTGATTCGCGGCGGCAGGGTCAAGGATCTGCCCGGCGTGCGGTATCACATCATCCGCGGCGCGCTCGATACGGCAGGCGTTGCAAAACGCAAGCAGGCGCGCAGCAAGTACGGCGCAAAGCGTCCCAAGTAAAGGTTTCGCGGAAAATCTTTTCCCGCGGATCTTTTCCGCGAGGAAACAGGCAAGCGCGTCCTCTCGGGTCAGCCTCTCATTCGCTCGGCCCGCCAATAAGCCGCAAGGGTGCGGCAAATCGGGTGCGTTGCCGCAAAAGCGCGGTTTTGCTTCGCGCAGTTATTTGTAACACGAAACTGTTCACCAACGGAAATTTGCCGTCACGGCAAACGCCGTAAACAACCCCTTACTTATTTCGGAATATCATGCCCGACGTAGGTAAGCAGTATTCCCCTTTTCCATATATAAAGGGGGAGAAGATTCGCTATCCCAAAGGACAAGCGATAGCTTAAAAGAAGGGTCAAGACCCTCGCGGGAGACCGCAATCATCAATCAAGGAGGATAATCTCATGCCGAGAAGAGGCAACGTTCCCAAGCGCGACGTATTGCCCGATCCCATGTACGGCAGCAAGGTCGTCACCAAGCTCATCAACCAGATCATGCTTGACGGCGAGAAGAGCGTCGCACAGGGGATCGTGTACGAAGCGTTTCAGATCATGGGCGAGAAGCTGAACAAGGATCCGATGGAGATCTTCACGCAGGCGCTCGCCAACATTACGCCCACCGTCGAGGTGAAGGCGAGGCGCGTCGGCGGCGCGAACTATCAGGTTCCCGTCGAGATAAGACCGGAGCGCCGCCAGACGCTTGCGATCCGCTGGCTCGTGCAGAACACGAGAAAGCGTTCGGAGCGGGAGACCGCGAAAAAGCTCGCGGGCGAACTCATGGACGCCTACAACAACACGGGCGGTTCCGTGAAGAAGAAGGAGGATACGCACAGAATGGCGGAGGCGAACAAGGCGTTTGCGCATTTCCGCTTCTGATCGGACAAGGGTAAGACAATGGCAAGAGAATA
>CANRFW010000011.1 GCA_947630035.1 uncultured Clostridia bacterium
TATCTTTACAACCCGAAAATTTTGAACTTGAAACCAACACGGTTTGGGCTTTTCCCGACCGTGGAAAGTGGGCAACTCACGATGCGAAATATCGTGGAAATTGGTCGCCGTATATTCCCCGCAACATCATTTTGCGCTATTCCAAAGAGGGCGATATCGTGTTGGATCAATTCGTCGGCGGCGGCACGACTGCCGTCGAAGCCAAACTGACGAACAGGAATTTTGTCGGCATTGACATAAACCCGAGCGCGATTGAACTCACGAAAAAGAAATGTGTGTTTGATTTTGATGCGCAGGCAACCACAACGCTTTCAGTTGGCGATGCGCGCGCCTTGCCACTTGATGACAAGAGCATAGACCTTATATGTACTCACCCGCCGTATGCCGATATTATCCATTACAGCGAGGACATTGACGGGGATCTGTCCCTACTGCCAATGAAAGAGTTCTTGTTTGAAATGGGCAAAGTTGCCGAGGAATGTTATCGGGTATTGAAAAAGGATAAGTTTTGTGCTATCCTTATGGGCGATACGAGGCAAAAAGGTATGGTCAAGCCTCTCGCATTTGAAACCATGCGCGTCTTTGAACTTGCCGGCTTCAAGACAAAAGAGATCATAATCAAAGAACAGCACAACTGCAAGGCAACAGGCTATTGGAAAACAAACAGCATCAAGTTTAATTTCCTCCTGCTTGCGCATGAGTATCTGTTCGTGTTTAAGAAATAAAAGAGATGGGAGATAGTATATGAACGTAAATATGCAACGTGCTGTTGAAAATTTGGCGAAAAAAGATCTAAAATTTCTTCAGCCTCTTTATGAAGCGATTTCAAATTCATTGGAATCTGGTTCTAGCAAAATATTAGTTGAATTGTTCACCGACGATACATTATCGGCTGAAATAGAGCCTCATATTATAAGTTTTTCCGTAACAGATAATGGTGATGGCTTTACGGAAGACAATATAGCCTCATTTCTTGAATTATGGTCGGACACAAAATTAGAGCTTGGCTGTAAAGGAAGTGGTAGATTTACATGGTTAAGCGTATTTGATAGAGTTGAAATTACAAGCGAGGTTGCTTCTGAATCAAAATTAGTTACGATCCCATTTGGCTTAAAGTTTCGAGATAGTGATATTGGCACAAGTACTCAATATTTTAGTAAAAATAAAACGACGGTAAAATTTTGTGATGTCACAAAGAGATATTACGATATCGATTCGAAAATCGACAATAGAAGCATAGCCGATTTAGATGCAATCACAAATGGAATAGAGCAAAGTCTTATAATTAAATTGTTTTTATTAAAAAGAGATGGGGTAAAATTCTCTATTAAAATCAAGCTAAATGAACAAGAACGCGAAATCAATGAAGCTACTATTCCAACATTAGAATGCAAGCAGTTTGAAATTGCAAGCAAAGTCATTAAAGAAACCTACGAATTTGAATTATATTATCATTTTATTGACGATAGAAAAAACAGTAAGAAAATCTATTACTGTGCTAATAGAAGAACGGTAAAAGAAGAAGATGATGATTCATTACACTTTTCATGCGAATTACCCAATAAGACATCTTTTAATATGCTTCTTTGCTCTCGGTATTTGGACGATATGGTTAATGACAGCAGAAATGATTTTGCGGGAATGGCACACAAAAAACAAGCAAGTATGGCTTGTCCATTATTGTTTACAGATATTAAGCCTGAGTTATTAAAGCAAATGCAAATAATTCTACTTGAAAAATTTCCTGAATTAGAGGCGTTAAACAAAGAGCAAGAAGAAAAAGCAATAAACGCTTCACCATATTTGACGAAGTATATCAAAGAGAACGGAGATTTAGTTAAAACTGAAAAATCGCTTACCACAAAGGCAATTGAAACTTTCAATAAACAGAAGGCAATTGTTAAAAGTAAATTCGAAAAACTCTTACATGATAAAAGCATAGATGAGCATTCTTTTAATGAGGCAGTCGTTGCTTTGAGCGAGGTTGCTGCCGCTGAACTTGGTGAATATATTCTTTATCGCAACAGCATAATCAAGGCATTGGAATGCGCAATATCTGATGAATCAAAAAAAGAAAAATTTATCCACGATATATTTATGCCTATGCACACAAGTTCGTTTTCCTCTAATGAAGAAAAACATTTCTTGAGTAATCTCTGGATTCTGGATGATAAATTTATGACGTATTCATACGCTGCCAGTGATGAAACAGTAGAGGCTATAAAGAGAGATATTGAAATAAAAAATAATGAAAAATTTAAGGATAGTAATCGTCCTGACTTAACAATATTTTTTAATAGCAAAACTGAGCATAGAAATTTAATAATGATTGAGTTTAAAGGAGCTAATGCAAATAAATATGAAAAGAATAAGGCGTTAACAGAACTTCCAGACGATGTCGCAATCGTCAAAAAACATATTCCAAATATAAATACAGTTTGGAGCTACATCATAACTACAATTGATGATGATTTTAAGTTTTCAATAAGTAATCAAGATTTTATAGAACTCTTTACTGCGAATAGTGAGTATTGCGCTTATTATAAATATTTTAATAAACAGAATGCCCATGAGTTCATATTAGACTTAAAAACTATAACATCAGATGCATTTGCACGTAATAAAATTTTTATGGATATTTTGAAAAGACAATGATGCAAGTTAGTGTATCTAATTGGTTAACGAATAAAAAACACGAGATTTCTCGTGTTTTTTATTGACTCGCCCAAAGGTGTATTCCGATAAAAAATTTTGTTTTTGTGATTCCCTATGGAATACACCCTTGCAGGGGGCGGGTGTTTTTATGCCCGTTCGAAGTAATTCCACTCGGTGCGGTAGGTGCCGTCCTGCGAGACCGTCACCATCACGCAGCCGAGTTCGTCGGTGCGGAAAATGCGCGCACCGCTCGCGGCGAGACGCTCGGTCGCCTCGAGGGCGGGGTGGCCGTAAGAATTCCCCCTGCCGCAGGAGACGATCGCCGTCTCCGCGCCGAGGAGGGAGAGCCATTCCCCCGTGGAGGAGGTGCCCGAACCGTGGTGGGCGACCTTCAAGATCTTCGTATCTTCGAGGCGGACGGTGCGCCCGCCGCTATCGTAAATGCCCGCAAAGAGGCTGTATTCGGTGAGAAGAAACTTCTCCCGCGTGCCCGAAATGTCCCCGCAGAGGAGGGCGCCGACCCCCGCGTAGGAGAGATAGAGGACGGCGGAGGAATCGTTTGCATCCTCCTCTTCCGCCGAACGGGGGGAGATGCAGCTCCACGAAGCCCCCGCATGCTCCCCGCCGCCGTAGCGGGTGAGGATTTCGGTGGGGACGCCGGCGGCGATCGCCGCCTCGACCGTGTTGCGGTAGGAGCTGTCTGCCGAGGAGAGGACGGGAAGAAAGAGCTTTTCCGCGCCGAAGGTCCGTATGATGGCGGGAAACCCGCCGCAGTGGTCGGCGTCGGCATGGGTGAAGACGAGGAGCGGGGATTGGATATGAAGCCCGCGGAGGTAGCGGGTGAGAAGTTCGTCGTTCTCGCGGGAGCCGTTCCCCGCGTCGACGACCATGGCGGACCCGTCGGGGAATTCGACGACCGTGCAGTCCCCCTGCCCCACGTCGAGGAAGTGGAGGCGCATCTCCCCCTCCCCCCGCGCGGGGAGGGCGTAGGAAAAAGCCGCCCGCGGAAAGAGGCGGACGACGGAGAAGACGGCTACAAAGAGGAGGGCAAAAAGGAGAGAAAAGAGCTTCCTCATTCTGCCGCGAAAATCGAGATCTTTTCGAACGCGTTCCCGAAATTTCAACGTTTTTCCGCCCCCATTCCCCTATTTTAATAGAGAAGCTGCGCGTTGTCGGGCAAGGTGAGGACGGGCGAATTTTCGCCGCGGACCTCGAAACGCTCGGCGGGATAGTCGGCATGGGGGATCATGTAGATCCGCCTGTCCCGCCAACCCGTCCGCATCTCGATCCCGAAGTACCGCTCGGAGAGGATCTTCTTCACGAGGTCCGCGTTGAGGTCGAGGATGAGGCTCTCGTGCCCCTCGGCAAACCCGTCGAGGATGGCGCTCCGTATCCGCATGGCGGCGTAGGCGTCCGAGATGACGTACCCCTCCCCCGTGCAGCCCGGGCAGGGCTTTAAGAGGAAGGAGCCGATATCGCGGTGGGTCCGCTTGCGGGTGAAGAGGGTGACGCACATCTCCCCCATCGGGAGGACGCGGGTCTTGGCGCGGTCGGGGAAGAGGGCGCGCTCGAGTTCCTTATCCACCGCCGTGCGGTGCGCCTCCTCCGCCATGTCGATGAAGTCCACCGCGATGATGCCGCCGAGGTCGCGCAGGCGCACCTGCCGCGCGATCTCCCGCGCCGCGCAGAGGTTGGTCTCGAAGACGGTGCTTTCGAGGTCGCTCTCCCCCGTGTATTTGCCCGTGTTGACGTCGATGACCGTCATGGCCTCGGTTCTGTCGAGGACGAGGTACCCCCCGTTTTCGAGTTCGATGCGCCGCTCGACGAGCTTGTAGATCTGGTCGCTCAGCCCGTAGTAAGAGGCAAACATGCTGCGGGGCCCCTCGTGGAGGACGACCTTTTTCTCCCCCACGTCGCTCCGCAGGCGCGCAAGGCGCAACACTTTTTCATACAGTTCGCGGTCGCCGACGTAGATATGCGAGACGCCGCCGAGGGAATCCCGCATGACCTTGAGAGGGAGGTCGTATTCGCGGTACACCGCCGTGCCGACGGGCGCCGTTCTTGCCGTTTCGAGGACGGAGCGGTATACCCTTTTCAGGTATTCGGACTCCGTTTTCAGGTGCCTTCTATCCGCCGTTTCCGCCGCCGTGCGCACGATAAAGCCCTCCCCCGGGGAGCGGAGTTTATCCGCCTCCTTGAGGAGAGCTTCCCGGATAGCGGGGCCTGTAATTTTACGGGAGATGCCCAAAAAATCGGTGCGGGGAAGGTAAATAAGATTCTTGCCGACGAACGAGAGGTCGTAACTCACCTTCGCGCCCTTGTTGCCGCGCGGGGGCTTGACGACCTGCACGAGGATCTCGTCCCCCGCCTTGACGGAGGGAAGCACCTTCAGATTCCCCTCGCCGTCGTAGGCGTGGAGGAGGGAGACCCCCTCGCTCAAAGGGAGGTACCCGTTGCGCTCCATGCCGCAGGAAACGAACGCCGCCTGCATGCCCGCGACGACGTTGCACACCCTGCCCTTGTAGATATTGCCGAGGACGTCGCCGCTCTTTTCGTTCTCAACGCCGACTTCGATGAGCTTGCCGTCCTCCGTATACACGACGAGCTGCTCGCCGCAAAACCGATCGAAAAACCACTCTTTCTTCATTCGGAACCCTGTCTCCGCCCTGCGGAGCCATGTTCATTGTATCATAGCGCTTCAAATTTTTCAAGCGTTTTGCGGGCGTCCTCACAATTCTTTGAGACAGGCACCGAGCGGGAGGGAGTAATCCCCCTTTTCGGCGGCGCACAAAAATTCCTCCTCGGTGAGTTCCCCCAAAAATTCCCCCCTCTCATAGAGGACGAACACGAGATGCTTATCCTCGCGGAGGTACCGCAGTGCCCCGCCGAGGGTGCAGTTTGCCTCGATCGCCACCCGCTTTTCCTCCACGCCGCGGCGGAAGTTCTTTTTTACGAGGGGAGCGCGGCGGTAGCTTCCCCCGCCGAACGTGCCGAAGAGGAGGAAGAGCGCAAAGGCGAGGGCGGAAAAATCGGGGACGGAGAAGCAGGTCGCGAGAAAATATGCCCCGATGCCCGCCGAGACGAGAATGCCCGAAAGGAGGAGGACGGTTTTCCTCGTCCTCTCCTTGAAGGGGCGGAGGAGGACGGCGAGCGCCCGCCCGCCGTCGAGCGGCCATGCGGGGAGGAGATTGACGAAAAAGAGGGAAAAGGAGACGAAGGCCGCCGCCTCGGTGTAGGGATAGGTCTCGGGAAAGAGCCACCAGAGGGCGAGAAAGAGGACCCCCGTCAAGAGGCTCGCGCACGGCCCCGCCGCGAGAACGGCGAGATACTCCTTCCTCCCAAGCCCCCCGAGGTCCCCCGCGACGACCGCCCCGTACGGCATGAGGACGATTTTGTCGAGCGCGTAGCCGTACCGCTTCGCCGCAAACGCATGGGCGCACTCGTGTTCGAGGGCGGCGACCGCCGCCGCGCAGAAGAGGAGAAGCCTCCCCGTCAAGGCGGAGAGTACGCCGGCGAGGAGGAAGAGGGGGTGCAGGGTTACCTTAAAGTTCCCACGCAAGCTGGCTGCCGTTCACGGTGTAACAGGTGAGAGGGGTCTCGCCGTCGAAAAAGGTGACGCGCACCTCCGTCTCCCCGTCCGAATGCCCGAGGGGAAGGTTGGAATAGACCTTGTCGCCCTCCGCCGCATACACGGTATCAAGCCCCGCGATGAAGGTGGAGAAGTTCTCGGAGTGTTTGATCTCCACGGCGTAGCCCGTCTCCGCGTCCCCGCCGATCGCCGCGACGACGCCGTCGCAGGGGGAGTAGACGGAACAGGCCGAAGTGAAGGTGAGGGTCCCGCTCTCCGAGACGGCAAGCTCCGCCCCCGCGCGCTCGCTGACGACGGGCGAGAGGGTGAAGTCCGCATAGGTACGGGTATCCGCCGCGGCCGTCCCGTTCGAAAAGAGTCCCTTCACAAAGGTGTTGATGGCGCTTGCGGGGAGGAAAATATTGGTGAGGAAGATGACGGCGCACAGCGCGCACACCGCGACAAATTCCCCCACCACCACGCGGCGGAGGACCTTTTCCCGCTTCGCATGCGGCTTTGCCTCCCGCTCGATGGGCTTGCTCTCGGCGTAGGCGGGATCGCTCTCCGTCTCCCCCACGCGGTCGTTCACCTGCTCCACGAGTTTGTCGCGGAGGTCGTTCTCGTGCCCGCCCTTCTTGCGGCGCTCTTTTCTTTTGACGGTCACCGTCTCGACGGGGATCTCGAGCATCTCGGCGTAATCGAGTTCTTCGTTCATACCACACCTCTCGGATTTGTTTTTCCGCGGTACGCTCTCCCGCGGACTACCATAACATATGAGGCGGGATCCCCTTTTAGAAGAAAAAATCGCTGTCGAAAGACAGCGAAGAAGAGAAAAACGTGCGGTTTACCCGTTCGGCTCCGCAAGGCGCCCGGCACAGCGGACGACCGTCTCCGCCGCGGAGAGGACCTCCTCCCGCGAAGTCGAAGAGGAGAAGGAGAAGCGGATCCCCCGCCGCGCTTCCCTCTCGCTCCTGCCCATGGCGAGCATCACGTGGGAGGGGAGATTTTCATGCGCCGAGCATGCCGCCCCGCCCGACGCCGCGACGCCGCAGAGATCGAGGACGTTGAGGAGAGCCTCTCCCGCCGAAAAGGTGACATGGGAGATATTCGGCGCGCGGTTTTCTCCGTCAAATCGCACCCCATTCCCCATTTTTTCGCGCAAAACGCCCTCGAAGAGGTCGCGAAGCTCCCCCGTTTTTTTGCAGAATTCCTCCCGCTCCGCCTGCGCCGAAGAGAGGGCGCGGGCAAGGCCGAGGGCGCCTGCGACGTTCACCGTCCCCCCGCGGAGGCCCCTCTCCTGTTCCCCCCCGACGAGGAGGGGAGAAAGGCGGGTCCCCCTCTTTACAACGAGCGCGCCCACCCCCTTCGGCCCCCCGAGCTTGTGCGCGGAGAGGGAGAGGGCGTCCGCATTGCGGAAGATTTCTTTTAAGCCGAGCGAGCATGCCGCCTGCACGCAGTCCGTAAAAAAGAGGGCGCTCTTTTCGTGGGCGAGGGCGGCGAGTTCTGCGACGGGCTGGATGCAACCCGTCTCGTTGTTCACCGCCATGACGCAGACAAGCCCCGTCTTTTCGGTGAGAAGGGGGGCGATATGGGCGGGACGGACGACGCCGTCTTCCCCCGCCGGAGAGAAGCGCGCACCCCCCGCGCGGAGGGACGCCGCCTCGAGCGCCGCGTGGTGTTCTATGGGCGAGAGAACCGCCTCCCCCGCGCCGAGGCATCTCACCGCCCAGTTGTCCGCCTCCGTCCCCCCGGAAGTGAAGTATACCTCGGAGGAACGGGCGCCGACCGTCTCCGCGACGAGATCGCGCGCCTCCGCAACGAGCCGCGCCGCCTCCCTGCCGTAACCGTGGAGGGAATCGGGGTTGCCGAAATTTTCTTTGAGGGCGGGGAGCATCGCCTCGAGCGCCTCGGGACGAAGGGGCGCCGTCGCCGCATAGTCGAGATAGATCATGGCTCTATTATACCGCGCTTTGCCGCGGTTGTCAACTGCGGCCGCGAAGACTGCCGGAAGACGAACCCCCTCAGTCACGCCAAAGGGCGGCGTGACAGCTCCCCCAAAGGGGGCGCCAAGGGGAAGAGAGACAGGGCGCGTGACAGCTCCCCCAAAGGGGGCGCCAAGAGGAAGAGAGGCAGGGCGCGTGGCAGCTCCCCAAAGGGGGCGCCAAGAAAAAAATTGGCGGCCGCCGAGGGGCAACGGGAGGCGGCGCGCCCCGCGGCAAATGCCGCGGGGCGCGCTCCTTCTATTCGGTTCCTTCGGTCATTGCCAATCGCAGACGTTGACCCACTTGGAGAGGAATTCCGCCTCCTCGGGCTTCTTTTTCACCGACTGCGACGCCGCCACGATGGGCAGGATGCGCTGTACATATTGGAGCGCCGTGTCCGTCTTGGTGCAGAAGAGGCGGAGATATTTTTCCGCGAGTTCGTCCCGCCGCTGGAGCTTGAAGAGGAGATAGGTGCGCGCCGCATCCGCCGAGCCGTTGCCCTGCGTCGCATGCGACCAGTCGATAATGTAGGGCGTGCCGTCCTTCGTGATGATCACGTTGCTCGGCTGATAGTCGCCGTGGCACAGCTTCTTGTGGCGGGGCAGCCCGTCGAGACGGACGTGCAGGTCGTACCGCACCGTCGCGGGGAAGGCGCTCGCCGAGATCTTGGCGTGCATCTTGTCGCGCAAGTGCCCGAGGAGGGGAACCTTTTCGCGACTCATGCGGATCTGCAAGTCCACAAAGAGTTCGAGGTACTCATCCGTCTTTTCGGGATTTTTGCGCATGAGATCCTCGAGGGTATCCCCCTCGATATATTCCCAGATGAGGGACCACTGCCCCTCGATGACCTCCACGCCGAGAACCTTGGGGATATTCAGCCCCGTTTCCTCCACGCGCGCCTGGTTGAGCGCCTCGTTGAGAATGCCCGACTTGGAGTAGGACGCATCGAACGATTTGATGAGTCTGTCGCCGTCGCGATAGAGACGCTTGCCCGCGCTCTCGTGAATGAGTTGCATATTTCCTCCTTATCCGCGGCGCCCGCCGCGTGCGTACTGTTCCGTATTTATTATAACGGATAAGGGCGAAAAAGTAAATACCTTTTTTGAAAAATACGGACCTTTTTTGTAAGTTCCCTCACGCGCCGCGCCGCCCGCCTCTGCGGGCGGCGCGGCGGTTCGGGATGACGTAATAAAAACCCCGCGGTTCGGGATGACGTAACAAAAATCCGCGCGGCGGTTCGGGATGACGTAACAAAAACCCGCGCGGTTCGGGATGACGTACGGCGGCGCAACAAAAAAGCGGGCGGGTGCGCGCTATCGGGTGCGGCGGGGACACAGTAAACAAAAACAGAACAGGGATGCGGTTGGGCGGGGGCGCGACAAACAAAAGCAAGGGGATGCGCGATATAAAGAGACGGACGGGGCCAAAACGCCGAAGCGCTCCCGAACGTCATTCCGAACCGTCTGTGCCGCGCACAGACGCGTGAGTAAACTCGCCCTTTGGCGCGTCCTTCCGAACGCGGTGGAAAATAAGAACCGCAACAAAAAAGCGGGCGGGCGCAGGGAAAGTGCGCCGCCCGCGGCGTAACCTATACTATGGCGTAACCTATTCTATCGGAGATGCGTCTTCGTCCTCTTGTTCGTCCTCGCCGAGGATGCGGGCGATGATCTCCTCCCTATCTCTGAGGGCCTGAAGGCGGGCGCCGTCTTCGGTGGAGGAGAGGTTTTCGTTCATGCTGCAATACCGCCGTGCGACCGCCCACTTCGCGGCGTAAACCGCGAACACGGCAAGGAAGACAAACGCCGCGCCGCCGAGGACCGCCGCCGCAATGACGGGGGCGAGGTCGGGGGTGCGGAAGATGAAGCTCGCGGCAATCGCGCATCCGATCGCGAGGGCGAGAAACGCCGCAAAAAGCCCACCCGCGCGGAGGGCGTAATACTTCCTGTTGGCGCGGAAGGCCTCCCGTCTCTCTGCCTGTGCCTCCTCCACGGAGGGCGCGAGGGCCTCCGCTTCCGCGGCGCATGCGGCACGGTCCGCCTCCACCGTCTTCTTCATTTTATCGAGGACAAAGGTGCGGATCTCCCCGGGTTCCGCCGAGAACTCCCCCTCCTCTTCCCTCTCATACAGTCCGTCTGCGGAGGAAAAATTGCGGGTGACGGCCGTCCACAGCCCGCGGCGCGCATCGAAGTTTTCGCCGTCGCAGGAGATCGCCTGCGAAAACAGGAGGGCCGCATCCCCGAACTCGCCCGCGGCGAGCCGTTCTCCGCCCTCTTTGGTGAGCGCCTCGCTCTGTTCGCGCGCCTCCTCCTTCTCCCGCTTGCGCCGCGCAAGCTCCTCCTCGAGCTGGGAGGGGGTGAGACCGACGAGATCGTCGCCGTACTCCCCGAAGAGATTCTCGGGCGAGGCGGAGAGATCGACCTCTACGTCCTCCGAGCCGTCGTCTTCCACCGCGTCCGTGCCGCCTTCTGCCGTGCGCTTGAGTTTGACCTTGCGCAGTTCGTCTTCATCGAGCATCCGCTCTTCCATTTTCTTCTCCTTTATCGGCGCGGGAATACGCTCTTTACGGCGTATGCCCGGCAATTTCCGTTGTATCTGCTCTTCGCCCATGAGACGAGTTCGGGCGTCTCGAAGAGGGCGAAGACCGCGCTGCCCGACCCCGTCATCGAAGCCCCGAGCGGGGAGAGCGCTTTGAGTTCGAGGAGGGCCTCCCCCACCGAAGGCGCTAACTCCCGTGCCGCGGGAAAGAGGGCGTTCCCCAAAAATCTTCCCGCATGGGAAGCGCCCGAGGCGATCGCCTCCGTAAAGAGGGGGGTACGCCGCGGGGAGGGGGTGTTGAGTTCGTCGAATTTGCGGTAGCACTCCGCCGTGGAGACCCCCTCCTTGGGGCACAGAAGGAGGGCGTAAACCTTCGGAAATGCGGGAATGGGGTACACTTTTTCCCCTCTGCCTCCGATGACCGCCGCCCCGCCGCCGAGCAGAAATCCCGTGTCGCTCCCGCACTCGTCGGCAAGTTCTTTGAGGGCCGCGCGGTCGTCTACCCCGTAGAGCATCGCGAGCGCGTTGAGCGCCCCCGCCGCGTCCGCCGAGGAGCCGCCAAGCCCCGCCCCCACGGGGATATTCTTCCACACGGTGATATCCGCCCCCTCCGTGCCGAAGCGCTTCACGAATTTCTCCGCCGCGATGAGCGCCTGATTGTGTTCGGGCTCGAGCGTCTCGCACCCCTCGCCGTGCATGAGGACGGTGCAAAGCCCGTCTCCCCTCCGCCGCGCGACGATCCTGTCGGCAAGGTCTATGGTGACGACCGCCGATTCAAGCTCGTGATATCCCCCGCTTGCCCCGAGGATATCGAGGGTGAGGTTGAGTTTCGCGTAGGCGCTGACCCGTGCCGTATTCATTATTTCCATTGTAGCACGTTTTACGGCGTTTGGCAAGGATTTCCGCGAAAAGAATAGCCCCGCGGCATTGCCGCGGGGAGAATATCAGAAGCTCTTTTTGCGGTAGACGATCACCCGCTGCCCTTCCTTTATGGGGAACTCGGTGTCGGGGTTGCTCGCCGCAACCTCCTCGGGAGAGCGCTTGAGGCTCTTTGCAAGCTCCCAGAGGCCGTCCCCCGCGCGGGGGATATACACGCTGATCGCGCTATCCGAGCGGGCGATCGGCTCCCCCGCCTCCGCCTTGCACACGAGCTTGGGGGAAAGTTTCCGCCTCTCGCAGAGGGAAATTTTGAGGGTGGCCTCCGCATCGATCTCCCCCTCCTGCCGCTGCCGCGCAGACATGCCGCAAGCGAGAACGGAGACCTCCGCGTCCTCCGCCGTGACGGGGACGGAGAAGGGGAGACTCATCTCCACCCCACGCCGCTCGCCGTCCGCCCCGCGGACGAGGAGGGTCGCCATCGCCACCCCCTCCAGCCGCCTGCCCTCGGGGGTGTTTGCAAGGTTGCCCTCCGCACGCTGCAAAGCAACGGCCTCCAACGTATCCGAAAAGGCGACGGGCGAAGAGAGGGCCGCCTTCCCCGAGACCCGCTCCGTAAACGCCGTCCTCTCCCCCGCGCCCGCGCTCTCCGCCACGGTGTAGGCGAGGGAGACGGCGCACTCCTCCGAGAAGGCGTCTGCGATCCCGTCGATCTCCGTCTCCTCATATACGCACCCGTCCGCCATGAGGGCGATCTCCGCACGGACGGTACACTTGCCCTTCTCCTCGTCCGCTTCGGCGCGGAGGACGGCGTCCGCCACACTCACGCGGGCGGAGGCGGCACAGCCGAAGGCCGCGGAGTCGCAGGGGATCTCGATATTGAAGGGGACAAGCCGCTCGAAGGAGACAAGCCCCTCCCCCTTGAGGGCGAGGATGCCGAGGCTTACTTCCCCCTCGGCGCGGAGGATGCCCGTCTCGCAATTCACCGAGGAGAGATGCACCTTCTCCCCGTGGAGGAGGATATCGCCTATGTACTCCGTTTCGAACTCGTCCTCCGCCTCCGCCGCCCCGCCGCACAGGTGGGCGACGATCACTTTGACGGGCTCCCTCTTCACGATGAGGTCTCCCCCCGTGAGGTACTCGAAGGACTGCTCGCCGTAGAGCGAGATATCCGCCCCGAGGAGGGCGGTGACGAAGACGCTCGCCCCTTCCCGCCGCACCGCGGTGTTCTCCACGGCGACGCACGCCCGCGCCGCGAGGGCGGGGAAGCAGTTCTCGCAGGCCGCCCGTGCCGTCCACTCGACCCCCTTCTCCGCACGGCAGACCCGCTTTTCCGCGTCCTCATAGACGACGGAGAAGTGCGCCTTGCCGTAATATTTCACCTCGCCGTTCTCCGCCTCGGCGCCCGTGAGCGCGGCGGCGCAATGCACGCACAGCACCGTCTCCACTTCCTGCCCGAAGCGGCACTCGACCGCCGTCTGCGCGGCGATCTCCCCTACTTTTCCGTAACCGCGAAAGGTCTCTTTCTGCGTTTCCATGTCATCACACTCCCTCTATGGTTTTCCCTCTATTCTATGCCCCGCGCGGCGAGGTTATGAAGACGGAAAAGGGGCGGACGGGGTATTATTTTCGGAAATACGGTCAATCATTGTCGTATGATCAAGCCGAAAGGGAACGTGGCGAGCGTGAAGCGCTCGATCGCCGATTTTATGGAAAAGCGCGTCTCCGTGACCGTGAACCTCGGGCGGAACAAATTTTTACACTACCGCGGGGTGCTTTCGGGGGTGTACCCCGCCCTCTTCACCGTGCGCCCCGACGACGAGGGATTTTTGGGGAAGACCTCCTACTCCTACGCCGAAGTGCTGTGCGGAAGCGTGAAAGTGAAAGCGGAAAAATAGAGGGAAGGCTCCCCTATCTTTGGAAGCCCCCGCCACCGCCCCTTGCCTTCCCCCTCTTGAGGAGACCTTGCCTTCCCCTTGTGAGGGCGCCGCAGGCGTGCCTTGCGCTGAAGGTGTCACGGCTGCCCTTGCCGTGACGGATGAGGTGTATAAAAAGGTGTACCCCATTTCTACCGCCTCATCGCCGCCGCACCGCGGCAGAGCGTATCTTGAAAGATTCACTCACTCCGCCTGCGGCTCCGTTCGGAATGAGGAGGTATGGTTCCGCCTGCGGCTCCGTTCGGAATGAGGAATGCCCATGCATGTACCTTTCCTCGCAAATTTCTTCGCCCGCAGTGTAAAGCAATCTGCGCGAGATCCCTCGACACGCCGCGCCGCCCGCAAAAGGCGGGCGGCGCGGCGGCTCGGGATGACGTCCCGAAGGACGTCCGCGCAGATTGCGAAGGGACAACCCCCACCCCTGCCCCGCCCCCTTCAAAGGGGGCAGGTTTTACACGTACCTCTCCCGCGGAGGGGGGCGGGTTTTACGCGGCACCGCGTCACCCCTCGACTGCGCTCGGGGTGACGTAATAAACCGTCGGGGTGACGTATCGGGGGCAACCCCCACCCCTGCCCCGCCCCCTTCAAAGGGGGCAGGTATAGAAAACGCAGAAGGGCGCTTCGGCGCCCTTCTGCGTCATCCAGAACGTCTTTGCCGCCCGCCCGCAAATTGCGGGCGGGCGGCAAAGAGACGTGAGGAAACTCTGTTTTGGGAAAGACGGGATTCCTCCGCCGCAAAAGGCGCGGCGTCGAAATGACGTAACGGGTCGCACGTACTGCGCCGAATTGACGTAACGGGTCGCATGCGCGGCGTCGGAATGACGTAACGGGTCGCATGCGCGGCGTCGGATTGACAGGGGGGCCCAACTTATTTATAACAGTATCCCGTAAGCCAACCCTCGGAAGGGGTTCCCCTTTTGGAAGCGTCTTACCTTTTTATAATAGCGTCCCGTAAACCGTGGTCACTCCTCGTCGGGGGATTCCTCCACGGGCACGTCGGCGGCATCTTCTTCGGGGGTCTCCACCTCCGCGTCGTCCTCCTTCTCGGTGACAGCAACCGTCGCCACCGCCCCGTCGCGCACCGTCATGAGTTTCACGCCGCGGGTGTTTCTGCCGATATGGGAGATGCTCTCCGCGTGCATTCTGATCATGATCCCCGCGCTCGTCACCATCATGATATCGTCCTCATCGGAGACGAGTTTCATGTTGACGAGTTCGCCCGTCTTCTCGTTGAATACGCCCGCCTTGATCCCCTTGCCCGCGCGGGACTGGAGCCTGTAATCGGCGGGATCGGTGCGCTTGCCGTACCCGTTCGCGGAGACGGTGAGGATATCCTTCCCCTCCCGCAGGACGAGCATGTCGACGACTTCGTCGCTCTCCGCAAGCTGGATGCCGCGCACCCCCATCGTATCCCTTCCCATCGGACGGACGTCCGTCTCGGAGAAGCGGATGCACTTGCCCGAACGGGAGGCGATCACGACCTCGTCCTCGCCGCCCGCGAATTGCACCGAGATGAGTTCGTCGCCCTCCACGATCTTGATGGCGATCTTCCCGCTCTTTAAGATATGTTCGAATTCGCTCGTCGCCGTCTTCTTGACAAGCCCCCGCTTCGTCGCCATCACGAGATACCCCGTGCCGTTCTCGTAGACGGGCAAAATCGCCGCGATCTTCTCCCCCGCGGAGAGCTGCAAGAGGTTGACGATCGCCCGCCCCCGCGCCGTTCTGTTCGCCTCGGGGATAATGTACCCCTTCATGGAGTACACCTTGCCGAAGTTGGAGAAGAAGAGGATGCTGTGGTGGGTGGAACAGACGAACATTTGCTCCACAAAGTCGTCCTCCTTGGGACGGTGCCCCGTGATGCCCACGCCGCCGCGGTTCTGCGCGCGGTACTCCGCCACGGGATACCGCTTCACATACCCGCCGTGGGTGAGGGAAATGACGACGTCCTCCTCGTCGATGAGGTCCTCGTCCTCGATATCGCCGTAGTCGACGGAGATCTCCGTCCTCCGCTCGGAGGGGTACTTCGCCTTGATCGCGACGAGGTCGGCGCGGATAATTTCAAGCACCCGCTTCTCGCTGCCGAGGATATCGCGGAGGTCGGCGATGGTCGCATGCAATGCTTCGAGTTCCTCCTTGAGTTTCTCGACCTCGAGGGCGGTGAGGCGCTGGAGACGCATCTCGAGGATGGCGTTCGCCTGCTTTTCGGAGAGTTCGAACGCCCCCGTGAGTTTGGCGACGGCGTCGTTCTTGTCCGACGACTCCTTGATGATGCGGATGACCTCGTCGATATTCGCAAGCGCGATGACGAGCCCCTCCACGATATGGGCGCGTTCCTCCGTCTTCTGGAGGTCGAATTTCGTCCTGCGGACGATGACTTCCTTCTGGTGTTCGAGGTAGTAGTAGAGAATGTCGCGCAAGGTGAGGTACTTCGGCTCGGTGCCGTTCTCCACGAGAGCGAGGAGGATGATCCCGTCCGACACCTGCAAATTGGTGTGCTTGTATAAGGTGTTGAGGACGACCTGCGCGTTCGCGTCCTTCTTGCATTCGATGACGATGCGCATCCCCTCGCGGCCCGATTCGTCGCGGATATCCGAAATGCCTTCGACCCGTTTATCCTTGACCATGTCCGCGATCTGCACGACAAGCTGGGCTTTGTTGACCTGATAGGGAATTTCCGTGACGATGATGCGGCTGCGCGCATTGGCGCCCGTGCCGTGTTCCTCTATCTCGCACTTGGAGCGGATGACGATATTGCCCTGCCCCGTGCGGTACGCCTTGCGCACCCCGCTCCTGCCCATGATGACGCCCCCCGTGGGGAAGTCGGGCGCGGGGATATACTCCATGAGTTCGTCGACCGTGATATCGGGGTTATCGATCATCGCGATCGTGCCGTCTACGACCTCCGCGAGGTTGTGGGGCGGGACGTTGGTCGCCATGCCGACGGCGATGCCGTCCGACCCGTTCACGAGGAGGTTGGGGAAGCGGGCGGGGAGAACGGCGGGTTCCATCTCGATCCCGTCGAAATTGGGGAAGAAGTCCACCGTCTCCTTGTCGAGGTCGCGGAGCATCTCGGCGGCGAGCTTGGTGAGGCGGGCCTCCGTGTAACGCATGGCTGCGGGGGGATCGCCGTCCACCGAACCGAAGTTGCCGTGTCCGTCCACGAGGGGGAAATTGATGGAGAAATCCTGCGCGAGACGGACGAGGGCGTCGTACACCGAACTGTCGCCATGGGGGTGGAATTTACCCATGACGTCACCGACGATACGGGCGCACTTGCGGTACGCCTTGTCGTTGTAGAGGCCCATCTCGTGCATCGCATAGAGGATGCGGCGGTGGACGGGCTTCAACCCGTCGCGGACGTCGGGAATGGCGCGGGACTTATTGACCGCCATCGCATAGGCGATAAAGGAGCGTTTCAGCTCGTCGTTGACCTCGATATCGAGGATCTTCGTCATCGCGAGGGTCTGTTTGAATTCTTCGGTAAGCTCGGGGCTTGTTTCCTTTTTTGCCATATCGTTCCTCTGATTGATTTCTTACTTTTCTTTATCAAAACGCCTCTTGGGGGGACAGATCTTCCCAGGACGGATTTTGCTCTTCGATCAAGGCGATCTTCTTCGCCCGTGTTTTCCCTTTTAAGGATTTTTCCCGTTCGATTGCGGCGCACTCGTTGTCGTGCCTCTCTGCATACACCAAGCGGTCGAGATGATACCGCTTGCTGAAGCCTTCACATGTGCCGTGCTTGTGTTCATACATGCGGCGCGCTATGTCGTTCGTTACACCGACGTATAGCGTCGTCCTGCGGACGTTTGTAAGAATATAGGTATAGAAATTCTTCATGGCTATGGGTCGCCGCGTGTACGCGGGCGGGGCAGGCGGACGTGCGCCTCCGCATGTTTTAGCGCGTCATTCTGAACCCCCGCGCGCTTGACTTCGTTGTGCGGAATACTCGGTGGGGGTGAAGAATCCCGAGGATGAAAACACGGAGTATGTATTGCGGACTTCGTACTTCGGGATCCTTCGCACGATGGGCTTTTGCGTTTCTATTCCTACTTTATCGGCTCAGGATGACGCGTTTATCGGGGCGTGGGCTATACCGTGTGTATCGTGGGCGGGCAGGATGACGCGGTAATCCATATGCGGACTTCGTACTTCGGGATCCTTCGCACGATGGGCTTGGGCGTTTTATTCCTACCCTGTCGGCTCAGGATGACGCGGGACCCCAGCGCGGGTTATACCGTGTGTATCGTGGGCGGGCAGGATAACGCGGTAATCGGGGCGCGCACGACTGACCGTGTACGTCATGTCGCCCCGCCCGCAGCTATGATTGTTATCGAAGGGCGGCACGAGCCGTAAGGCGAAGTAGCGTAGTCGAGACATGACGCATGAAAACGCAGGCGGAACAGGATGACGCGGGAACCCGGCGCGGGATGTCGGGAATATGCCGTCAGATGTCCAAATCGGTGACAAGGGTCGCGTTTTCTTCGATAAACTGCCGGCGGAGCGCAGGGCTTTCCCCCATCAGAAGCGAGAACATTTTGTCCGCCTCCACCGCGTCTTGCATCGAAACCTTGATGAGAGTCCGCGTCGCAGGGTTCATCGTCGTCTCCCAAAGCTGCTCGGTACTCATTTCCCCAAGCCCCTTGTAACGCTGATACTCCACTTTGTTGTTGTTCGCCGCGTCGAACAGCGTCTTCTCCTCCTCCGAATAGAGGTAGACGTCCTCCGGCTTCCCCTTCACCGTCGCCTTGTAAAGGGGCGGCTTCGCCGAGTACACATGCCCGTGTTCGATGAGGGGACGCATGTAACGGAAGAGGAACGTAAGCAGTAAAATACGGATATGGGCGCCGTCGACATCCGCATCGGTCATGGAAATGATGCGGTCGTAGCGCAGTTTGCTCTCGTCGAAATCGTCTAAAATGCCGCAGCCGAAGGCGGTGATCATCGCCTTGATTTCCGCGTTCTCGAGGGCGCGGTTGAGGCGCACTTTCTCGACGTTCAGGATCTTCCCGCGGAGGGGCAGGATGGCCTGAAAACGCCTGTCTCTCCCCTGCTTCGCGGTGCCGCCCGCCGAGTCTCCCTCGACGATATAGATCTCGCAAAGTTCGGGGCGTTTGTCCGAGCAATCGGCGAGTTTGCCGGGGAGAGTCGTCGTCTCGAGTACCCCCTTGCGGCGGGTGAGTTCGCGGGCGTTACGGGCGGCGTCGCGCGCCTTCTGCGCCGTGATGCAGCGGAGGACGAGTTCCCGCGCCTCGCTCGGGTGTTCCTCCAAATATTCGCCGAGGGAATCGGCGACCGCCTTGTTGACGAAGGGACGGATGAAGGAGTTGTTGAGTTTATCCTTGGTCTGCGATTCGAACTGCGCGTTCTCGAGTTTGACGGAGACGACGGCGGTGATGCCCTCGCGCACGTCTTCCCCCGTGAGTTTATCGTTGTCCTTTAAGATATTGAGTTTTCTGCCCGCGTCGTTCACGACCTTGGTGAGGGCGAGTTTCAGCCCCTCGACGTGGGTGCCCCCGTCGATGGTGTTGACGTTGTTCGCGTAAGAATAGACGACTTCGTTGTAGCTCTCGTTGTATTGGAGGGCGATCTCGCACACCGTGGTGCCGTCCTGTGCCTCGAAGTAGAGCGGGGTCTCGAACAGGGTCTCCTGCCCCTTGTTGAGTTCCTCGACGAGTTCCTTGATCCCCCCCTCGTAACAGAAGGAATCGGTCCTCGGCTTTTCGCCGCGGAGATCGGTGAGGTTGATCGTAAGCCCCTTGTTGAGGAAGGCAAGCTCTTTGAGGCGGATCTTGAGGGTCTCGTAGCGGAAGACGATGGTTTCGAAGATCTCGCTGTCGGGGAAGAAGGTGACCTTGGTGCCCGTTTTATCGGTGTCGCCGACGATCGCAAGCTCCCGCTGCGGGACGCCGCGGTTGTAGACCTGCTTGTAGATATGCCCGTTCTGGTATACCTCGACCTCGAGCCATTCGGAGAGGGCGTTGACCGCCTTCACGCCGACGCCGTGCAGACCCGAGGAGACCTTGTAACCCGAGTCCCCCCCGAACTTGCCGCCCGCGTTGACTTTGGTGAAGACGACCTCCACCGTGGAGATCCCCTCTTTGGGGTGGATCTCGGTGGGAATGCCCCGCCCGTTGTCGATGACGGTGCAGGACCCGTCCGCATTGACGGTGACGTCCACCCTGTCGCAATAGCCGGCGAGGGCCTCGTCGATGGAGTTATCCACGACCTCGCTTACGAGGTGGTGGAGGCCCTTTTCGTCCGTCGAGCTGATGTACATGCCCGGGCGCTTGCGGATATGCTCCAACCCGTCCAGCACCTGAATTTGTTCCGCGCCGTAAGCGGCTTCTACCTTTTCCGACATTCTATTTACTCCGTTATCGTATTACTATGTTTATTATGCTTATAACGCGCGCACGCGCGCGAGACAGGGTAATTATATCATGCTCCGCAAAAAAAGTAAAATGATTTTTCGCACATTCCGAAAAAAACGCAGAGAAACTCCGCAAAAAAGAGGGGAACGCGGGAATTGCCGCTTTTTTCCTCATGGCGGCGAAGCGCATCTCGTGGGAAGATCCGCTCACTCCGCCTGCGGCTCCGTTCGGGATGAGGGGATGCGGACCCGCCCCTGCGGCTCCGTTCGGGATGAGGGACGGCGAACCCGCGTTCTTCCGCGTCACCCCTCGACTACGCTCGGGGTGACGTGTTTATGTATTCGGGGAACGGGGTGACGTGTTTATATATTCGGAGCGGGCACACATACGTCACCCAGAGCGTAGTCGAGGGGTGACGTATCGGGGGCAACCCCCACCCCTGCCCCGTTGCGGCGGCAGGGCCCGCCGCAACCCCTTCGGCGAGGCCACGCCTCATGTCGCGGCGCGTTCACAGCCCACAGGGCTGTTGAACATGGTGCGCCGCTCCACCCTTCAAAGGGGGCAGGTTTTACGCATGCCTCACTCCCGCCGCGGTTCTTTTGTGCGTCATTCCGAACCGTCTCAAGCGCCCGCCCGCAAATTGCGGGCGGGCGCTTGAGACGTGTGAGGAACCTCGCCTTTTTGTTGCCGAGAGATCCCTCGACACGCCGCGCCGCCCGCAGTGGCGGGCGGCGCGGCGGCTCGGGATGACGTGGCGGGAACGTATGCGCACTCGCTTGGAATTCGGGATGACGTGGCGGGAATGCATGCGCCCCTGCCCGCAATTTGCGGGCAGGGGCGCATACTCATAGGTAGCGCATAAGAGGGAGCGCATACGCATATAGAGTTCCCATATTATAAGGCTATCTTATTAGGGTCCTTTATTTTACGGTGTGTTCCTATCGGTATCGGGGTCGATCAGGGTCCCCGTGCCCGGTTCGACGAGCAATTCCCGCGCGAGCGTCTCCACCTCTTCGGGCGTCTTCGCCGCAAACAGCCGCTGCTTGCCGCGCGCCGCGCCCCGCCGTCCCTTCAGGTAGAACGCCGCCATCTTGCGCATCTGCACGGTGGCGAACGCGTCCCCGTAATACTCCCTCGTCTCCTTCAGCTGGGTGAGGAAGAGGTCGAGAAGGGTGGGCGGCTCCGTCTCCGTGATCTCGCAGAACACGCGGGGGTTGTACATTGCGGCGCGAGCGATCATCACCCCGTCCGCCCCCGTGCGGTCGAGCATCTTGTCGACGTCCTTCTTGTTCCACACGCCGCCGTTCGCGATGACGGGGATCTTCACCGCCGCCTTCGCCTCCGCGATCTGGGCGTAATCGGGCGGACCCGAGTAGATCTTGTCCCGCGTTCTGCCGTGGACGGTGACCATGCACGCCCCCGCATCCTCGCACAGTTTGGCGAAATCCGCGGCGAGCCTGTCCCCCTCCTTCATCCCCGTGCGGAACTTTACCGAGATGCGCTTGCCGCTCTTGACGCATTCGGAGACGATCTGAAAGGCAAGCACGGGGTTTTCCATGAGGGCGCACCCCTCGCCGTTCTTCACGATCTTGGGCATGGGGCAGCCCATGTTGATATCGATGAGGTCGAAGGGGGCAAGCTCCTCGCTCTCGCAGGTCGCGCGCATGAGGACGGGCGAACTCCCGAAGATCTGCACGGCACGGGGGGTCTCCCCCTCCCCCGTGAGAAGGAGCTTCTTTGTCGCCTCGTTCCCGAAAGCGAGACCCTTGCAGCTTATCATCTCCGTAAAGGAAAGCCCCGCCCCGAACGAGCGGCACATTTTGCGGAAGGGATAGTCGGAATACCCCGCCATGGGTGCGAGAAAGACGTTATTCTGGCATACCATGCCCGCGATATCAATCGGATGCAGCATGCTTCGCCCTCCTGTAATACTCCTCCCTCTCCGCCTCGGTGAGGGCGTGAACGTCCTTCCCGTCGGCAAGCACGAACTGTTCGTAGGCGTTGTAGCGGGCGGCGCATTTTTTGACCGTGTCGAGGAGGGCCTGTTCGCAATCGGCGCCCGCCGCCCTGCCGAGTTCGACGGCACAGAAGAGGACGTCGCCGACCTCCTCGGAGATGCGCGCCTTGTCCCCGCCCTTCATTGCCTCCTTGAGTTCCGCATACTCCTCGCGGAATTTCCTCTCGAAGTTTTCGAGGGTGGCCTTGTCCCATCCCCCCTTTTCCATGCGCTTTGCGATCTTCTGGGCGCGCAGGAGTGCGGGGAAGCACTGCGGCACGTCGTTCACCGCGTCCGAATAAGTCGTCTGGTGTTTCTCCGTCATCTTGTTCTTTTCCCACACGGAGAGGGCGCCGTCCGCGCTCTGCGCCTTGTCCTTCCCGAAGACATGGGTATGCCTCGTGATGAGTTTCTCACACACGCCCGTGAGCATGTCCCCCACCGAAAACCGCCCCCTCTCCTCCTCGATGAGGGTGTGGAAGAGGGACTGCATGAGGACGTCCCCCGCCTCCTCGCACATTTTTTCGGGGTCGTCGCAATCCACCGCGTCGACGAGTTCATACGCCTCCTCGATCGCGTTGATGCGGATGCTCGCATGGGTCTGCACCCTGTCCCACGGGCAGCCGTCGGGGGCGCGCAGGCGGCGAAGAATGGCGACAAGGTCCTCAAAGGAGAACCTCTTCTTTTCAAGAAGGGGGGTATCGTAGACGACAAGCCCCGAGAGCGGGGGGTACTTCTTCGCCCTGTCCGCCTCGAAGAGCGGGAGCTTCTTCCCCTTCCCTCCCGTGACGAGAAAGGCGGGGGCCTCGTCCCCGAACGCTTCGGCGAGGAAAAGTTTGACGTCGGAGATGTTGTCCGCCGTCAGATCGTACACGACGAGGGGAAGGGAGACCTCCCCGAGCGAAAAGGCGGAGCGCGCCGTGTACTCCCCCTTCAGCCCCGCGAGATCGGCAAAATAGGAGGCCTTGGACCTGCCCTCCACCGTCTTCGCGCCGCGGGCGATGAGGAGACGCGCACAGGCGTCCTCGCGGCAGCCGCCGTCCACACAGTAGCAAATATCCGCCCCCTTTGCGCGTTTCCGCACTTCGGCGGCGAGATTTTTGGCGAGCGTATCGTAATTTCTGCTCTTCTCATAGACGAAGTCGAGGGTTTCGTAGGGAATGCCCTCGCTTTCAAGCGTTTGCGCCGAGGGAATTTCCGCGGTGCGCACCAGCACCTTGTCCGCGCAGGAGAGCGCCTCCCTCGCCCGCAGGGTCAGATCCCCCCGCTCCGTTCCGAGACTCACGACCGTGATCATATGCCTTTCCCCGTTTTTTTCTTATAGTATAAAACAAATCGAGGAAAAAAGCAACCAAATAACAGAGATCGGCGGCAAGAGCCGCCCCCTCCACCGAAAAAGCGGGGTCGGGCACGAGCAAAAGCTGCACGAAAAGTTTTACGGTGACCGCCGCAAGCATGGAGAGAGCCGCATGGCCCGCACGGCCCATCCCCGTAAGGCATGCGGCGAGGACGTCCGTCGCCGAGAGGGAGACGGCGGAAAAGGAGAGAATGCGCACGAGCCGCACGAGAACGGCGGCGTCCTCCGCGGAAAGCCCCCCGTAAAGCAAACGGACGATGGGTTCCGCGAAGAAGAACAGCCCGAGGGCGCAGGGCACGGAGAGGAGCAGTGCGAGCGAGATGGCGCGGAGGGAACGCTCCCTCGCCTCTTCCTCGCTTGCGGCACGGGAGACGGAGGGCACGGCGGCGGCCGCGATGCCGCAGCAGAGGGCGGCGGGAAGGCGGATGAGAGCGGCGGCTCCCCCCGAGAGCAGGCCGTAGAGGGCGACGGCGCGGGGAGTGTGGCGGGCAAGGAGCCGCACGACAAGCACGCTGTCCACCGTCTGCGAAAGGGGAAGAAGGGAGGCGGAGACCATGACGGGCAGGGCGGCGCGGAAGACGTCGTACCCCGTTGCGGGACGGACGGGGAGCATGCGGCTTCTTTCCTCCCGCCGCCAACGGGCAAGGAGGTAAACGAGGGCGGCGCCCTCCGAGAGGGTGACGGCGAAGAGGGCCGCCTCCGCCGCACGCACGGGGTCCGCCGCGAGACGGTAGGCAAAGAGAGTGCCCGCCGCGGCCTTTATGACCTGCTCCGCGATCTCGGAGACGGCCGTCGGCGCCATGTTGCTCTTCCCCTGAAAATACCCCCGCAAAACGGAGACGAGGGCGACGAGGAAGACGGAGGGCGAGAGGGCGCGATAGCATGCGGCAAGGGCGGCTTCTTTCTGCATTTTGCCCACAAGGGGTGCGAAAACTGCCATGACGACGCTCCCCGTAAGCCCCAAAAGGAAGAAGAGTTTGAGAGCGGCGAGGGCGGTCTGCCTGCCCCCGCCCCTCCCCTCTTCGCGCGCCACCATACGGGAGAGCGCGGCGGGCACGCCCGCCGAGGAGAAGGTAAGCATGAGACAGAAGAAGGGGTACGCCATCTGGTACAGCCCCATGCCGTACCCCCCGAGCGCGCCGACAAGGGGGACGCGGTAGAGCGCGCCGATCCCCCTTGCCAAAAAGCCGCCGATGGAAATGACGGCGACGTTTTTGAAAAACGACTTGTGCTTCATGATGTACCTCACGGGCCTCGCCTTTTGCCCCTCGCGTTCGGCTCTTTTTACGCCGCGTCATTCCGCCGCTGCGCGCTCCCTTGACACGTCGTTCCGCCGTAACGTTCGCCTGTTACGTCACCCCTCGAGGGGAAGGCAAGGGCGGATTTCGCGCCCGCCTGTTTCACGCGTCATTCTGAACCCCCGCGTATTACTTCGTTATTCGGCATACTCGATGGGGGTGAAGAATCCCGAGGATGAAAACACGGAGTATGAACTTCGTACCTCGGGATCCTTCGCACGATAGGCTTTTGCGTTTTTATTCCTGCCCTGTCGGCTCAGGATGACGCGTTTATCGGGGCACGCACGACCACCCGTATACGTCATGTCTCGACTGCGCTCGACATGACGTGTTTGTACCACGTCACCCCGCCCCGCCCACAGCCATAATGCTATCCAAGGGCGGCACGAGCGCACAGCGCGAAGTAGCGTAGTCGAGGGGCGACACATTTGCTTACACCTCATCCGTCCCCTGCGGGGACACCTTCCCCTCGAGGGGAAGGCAAGAGAGTACGGTTTCCGTGCCATTCCTCATACCGACGCCGCGTAGCGGCGGAGCGTATCTTTCATGGGAAGATTCACTCACTCCGCCTGCGGCTCCGTTCGGAATGAGGAGGGAGGATCCGCCTGCGGCTCCGTTCGGAATGAGGAACAGGCACCCGCGCGCCCCTCTCTCCCACCGCGCATTCTACTGCGTCACCCCTCGACTGCGCTCGGGGTGACGTGGTGAGAAGTCTGCGCGGATTTTCGTCTGCTGTATACGTCCTTCCGCCGCCCCTATACGTCACCCCGAGCGCAGTCGAGGGGTGACAAGGGGGCGGAGAGCGCATTCGCAAGGCCTACCCTTTCTCAAAGGGGAGGCTCCGCTGTAGGCGGTGGTGGGGATTGTCGATTATCTTATTTCCATCCCCATCCGTCACGGCTACGCCGTGCCACCTTCCCCTTCCCGAGGAAGGGTAAGGCTTATACTGCGATTTTCGCGCCCTTTGTTATAAATTACTTGCGCGAGCAAAACCACGCTTTTGCGCTGCGCGACCCAATTTGCGCGACACCTCGCGCTTGTTGTTCGAGCAAGCGAATGAGAGGACCAACTTCGTTTCCCATAAGGGCAACTTTCCTCGCACAAAAGATTTTGCGCTGTAAATCATGGGCGTACCCTCACCCCTACCCCTCCCCCTTACGCAGGGGGAGGGCAAGAGGAGGCAAAAAAATTTTTTGCCGAACGACAGAGTTCAACCCCCACCCCTGCCCCGCCCCCTTCAAAGGGGGCAGGTATGTTAGGAGCGAATAGCGGGAGGACGTAAGCGCAAAAGATTTTGTGCGAAACTTACTCGAATTGCTTTGCGATAATGTCCGCGGTGAGGCGGGCGAGTTTTACGGCGGAGCCCTCCATCGCCGCGCCCTCTTCAAGAGAGAGCAGGATGACCGCGCCGAGGCAGTCTCCCCCTGCAAGAATGGGCACGATTACCTGTGCCGTGTAGTCCTCCCCCTCCGCCGTAACGGGCAGAATGTCCCCGCCGTCCGACTTGTTGGCGAGGTAGCTCCTGCGGGCGGTGATGCACCCCGTGACCTCCTCCGAGAGGGGCTTCCCCGCGAGCGCCTTCCTCCCCTGCCCGCAGGCGGAAAGCACCGTATCCGTATCGCAAATGGCGGCAAGGTACCCGCTCTGTTCGTTGAGAGACTTCGCCGTCCCCTCCGCAAACCGCTCCACCGATGCGATCGGCGAATACTTCTTCAGCATCAGCTCGTCACGGTCGGTGAAGAGTTCCAAGGGGTCCCCTTCCCGTATCCGCAGCGTCCGCCTTATCTCTTTGGGGATGACGACCCGTCCGAGTTCGTCGATCCTCCGAACGATCCCCGTAGCTTTCATATTGACCTCCGTACAACCGTATTTTGCGGATATCCGCCCGCATTATACGCAACATGGGGTGCGAAAAACAAAAAAAGACCCCTCCTTCGCGGAGGGGTGAGAGGGTTTGAACGGTCAGAGCCCGTATTCCTTTGCGAGGGTCTCGAAGGCGGGCAGGCTCCGCTCGATGACGGAGCGGGCGACGCAGTAGGAGATGCGGACGTAACCCGTCTTGCCGAAACTATCGGAGGGGACGAGGAGCAGTTCGTGCTTCTTCGCCCGCTCGCAAAAGGCGACGGCGTCCTGTTCGGGGGACTTGATGAAGAGGTAAAACGCACCCTCGGGGGGGATGCAGGAGAAGCCGTAGGAGGTGAGGGCGGAGGAGAGCAGGTCGCGGTTCTTGCGGTAGATCTCCACGTCGCAGGACTTCCCGAGGCAGGAGGCGACAACCCTTTGGAAGAGGGCGGGGGCGCACACATAGCCGAGGCTCCTGCCCGCGCCGCACACCGCGGCAAACACGCCGTCCGCATCCGCACACCGCGGGGAGACGGCAATGTAGCCGATCCGCTCCCCCGCAAGAGAGAGGGACTTCGAGAAGGAGTAGAGAACGAGGGTGTTCTCGTACACATTCATGGGGTACACGGGGGACGTGCCGTAACAAAGTTCGCGGTACGGCTCGTCGGCAAGGAGGTAGACGGGGGCGCCCTTTTCGGCGCTCTTTTTGCGGAGGAGGTCGCCGAGGACGCGCATCTCCCCCTCCCCGTACACCGCACCCGTGGGATTGTTGGGGGAGTTGACGAGGACCGCCTTCGTCCTCTTCCCGATCGCCTTGCCGAGGGCGGGAAGATCGAGGTGGAAGTTCTCGTCCGCGGGGACCTCGACCACCTTCCCCCCCGCGCTCTCGACGAAGATGCGGTACTCGGGGAAGTAGGGCGAGATGACGACGACCTCGTCCCCCGGGACGCAGAGGGCGGAAAGGGACACGGTGAGAGAGGCCGCCGCGCCGCACGTCATGTAGACGCAAGACGCGGACATGGTGGCCCCGAACGAGGCGGATATGTAGGCAGCGACCGCCTCGCGGACGGCGGGATCGCCCGCCGCGGAGGTGTAGCCGTGGAGGACTTCCGCGGGGACTTCGCGGAGGAGGCGCGCGATCTCCTCCCGCACGCAGGCGGGGGCGGGGACGGACGGATTGCCGAGGGAGAAATCGAACACGTTATCGGCGCCGATCTCCGCCTTGCGGCGGTTGCCGTACTCGAAGAGTTCGCGGATGACGCTGCGCTCTTCGCCGAGTTTTTTCATGGTTTCGTTGATCATGGTCGCTCCTTTTCCGATCGTTTTGGGGATATGGGTACGGATTTTCGGGGGTCATTCGCAAGACCTGCCCTTTTTCAAAGGGCGGGCGCCCCGCCACGTCATTCCGAACGAAGTGAGGAATCTCATATGCACTCGTTCTTCGCCGCAATGCTTCGCAATCTGCGCGAGATTTCTCGACTATGCTCGAAATGACGTCCCAAAGGACGTCCGCGCAGATTGCACAGGGTTCAACCCCCACCCCCCTACCCCCCTCCCGCGGAGGGGGCAAGAGAAGGCGCAAAAGATTTTGTGCGAAGCTATAATTACTTGCGCGAGCAAAACCACGCTTTTGCGCTGCGCGACCCAATTTGCAACGCCACCGCAGGCTTATTGTTCGG
>CANRFW010000012.1 GCA_947630035.1 uncultured Clostridia bacterium
CGGTGTGGGGAGACCCCGATAAATACCGCTACGGCAAGCTCTCGCCCCGCATCGTGCAGGCGATGAGGGACTGCCATCCCACCTTTTTGCGTTTCCCCGGCGGGTGCGTCGTGGAAGGGGATGTGGACTTCGATCATCAATACAAGTGGCGCAACACCGTCGGCCCCCTCGAGAGCAGAAAACAGATCGCCAATCTCTGGCGGTATATGCAGTCTTACGGGATCGGCTTCTACGAGTACTTCGCCCTCTGCGAGGACCTCGGCGCAACCCCTTTGCCCGTTCTTCCCTGCGGGCTTCTGTGCCAGATCCGCATGGGCGAACAGCGGAAAACGGGCTACCAGCGCATCGTCCCCGGGACGGAGAAGTTCAAAAAGGAAGTGATCGACAACGTCGCCGACCTCATCTATTTTGCCAAGGGGGACGTTTCCTCCCTCGATCCCGAGGAATCCCGCTGGGCGAAAGTCCGTGCGGACATGGGGCACCCCGCTCCCTTCGACCTCCGCTATATCGGCATCGGCAACGAGAATTGGGGGTATGAGTATTTCGACAACTTCGCGGCGTGCCTTCTCGGCGTGCGGCAATACATGTACAAGGGCCGCATGACCGACCTTCTCAAACTCTTCGATATCACCATTGTCACCACCTGCGGCGTGGATATCCGCCCCTCGGACAGCAACGAGAGCTGGAAGATCATCAACGAGAAGTACCGCGATATGATCGTGGACGAACACGTCTACAATTCCTATCAGTGGTTCATCGACAACACCAAGCGGTACGACGCCTACGACCGCGGCGGCGCGAAAGTGTTCATGGGCGAATATGCCATGCACACGATGGGGGACGGCAGGGGCCGTCTCAACGGGGACAACAATCTCCGCTCCGCCCTCGCCGAGGCCGCCTTCCTCACGGGGTGCGAGCGCAATTCGGACGTCGTGAAAATGACCTGCTACGCCCCGCTCTTCGCCTCGACCTACCGCTACAGTTGGACCCCCAACCTCATCTGGTTCAACGCGCGGGACGTCATGTACACCCCCAACTACTATGTCCAGCAAATGTTTGCGGAAAACGTCGGGAAGTACACCTTGAAGGACGTTGCGCCCGTAAATGACGACAACGCGGGCGGGCTTCTCATCGGCGGGCACAGAACGGCGAGCGCGATCTCCTCTGTAAAGGTCACCGACAAAAAGACGGGGAAGGTCCTCTACGAGCATGACTTCAAAGACGGTTTGGGCGGGTGGAAGGTCTATCCCGGCTGCCGCGGCGGACATATCGAGGGGCGGGAACTCATCATCGAGGAGAGCGAGGCTTTCAACGGCTTCTACTACGACGCGCAGAAGTTCGGCAACTGCGAAGTGGAGATCTCCTTCCGCCGTCTGTCGGGAGAACAGAGCTTCATCGGCGGCGTCGGCGTGGCGGACGTCAGAGACATCGGCACCATGGACAGTGCGGGTTTCTCCATCTGCTGTCAGTACGGCAAGAACCACAAGGGGTACGACGTCTCCTTCGACAAGCGCGTGGACTTCATGCGCACCGTCTGCGAGATGATGGGCAAGGATAAGTTCCTCGGCTATTCTCCCGAGGGGAACGTGATGCGCCTCGACTACACGAAGAAGACCTTCACCGCCTCCATTTACAAGGACGGCGCATGGCACGAGGTCCTCTTCAAGAATATTTGGAAGGTGAACGAGCGCGTCTTCGAGAGCGCGACGGTGGGGGAGGACGGAAAAATTTACCTCAAAGTCGTGAACGTCTCCGATAAGGATGAGGAGATGACGGCGGAGATCAAAAACTTCGGCATGAAGACGCGGGCGACGGTGACGACCCTTTGGCACGAAGATGCGACGGTCATCAACGAGATCGGCGTAAAGAGCGGAAAGACGGTGCATATCGAGCCGACCGTCTCCGAGCTGCCCGTGAAGGGGAACAAGCTGAAGGCAACTTTGAAGAAGAACAGCGTGAACGTGTTCGTCATCGAATAACAAAAGGAAGAAAAAACCGCGAGAGCCGACCCTGTGGGTCGGCTCTTTTCTACTAAAAACAGCGTTCTTTTCTGTTTTTACGGCACTCCTCCACGCTTCCGCACCGATAGCAGAGTTCGTTTTCGAGGGGTTTTCCCTCAAAGAAGGCGAGGAGGTTGCCGACGGTCACGCTCGCGATCTCCCCGAGCGCCTCCTCGGTGAGGAACGCCTGGTGGGAGGTGACGATGACGTTGGGCATGGAGAGCAGCCGCGCAAGCACGTCGTCCTCGAGAATGTGCCCCGAAAAGTCTCGGAAGAAGAGATCGGACTCCTCCTCGTACACGTCGAGACAGGCGGCGCCCACGATCCGCTGTTTGATCCCCTCGAGGAGGGCTTCGGCGTCGATCAAGGCCCCGCGGGAGGTATTGAGGAGGATCACCCCCTTTTTGAGTTTGGGGAGGGTCTCCCGCCCGATGATATGGTATGTTTCTTCGGAGAGGGGGCAGTGGAGGGAGATGACGTCGCTTCTTTCAAAGAGTTCGTCCGCCGTCACATATTCGACGCCTTCCGCCGAGGGGTGCTTGTCGTAGGCGATCACCCGCATGCCGAAGCCGCGGCAGATGCCGATGAAGACCTTGCCGATCCTGCCCGTCCCGATGACGCCGACCGTCTTGCCGTGCAGGTCGAAGCCCGTGAGGCCCGAGAGGGAGAAGTTGAAATCGCGCGTGCGGTCATACGCCTTGTGGATGCGCCGCACCGAGGTAAGGAGGAGCGCCATCGTGTGTTCGGCGACGGCGTAGGGGGAATAGGCGGGGACGCGGACGACGTGAAGTTTCCCGAACGCGTGCTTCAAGTCCACATTGTTATACCCCGCACAGCGCAGGGCGAGGACGGGGATTCCCATTGCCGCGAGACGGTCGATGACGGGGGCGCTTACGGTGTCGTTCACGAAGGCGCACACCGCGTCGCACCCCTTGGCGAGTTCCGCCGTGTCCTCGTCGAGTTTCGTCTCCAAAAATTTGAAGACGATCTTCTCCCCGCCAAAGCGGAGAAAAGAGGGCTTGTCGTAATCTTTCGCATCGAAAAAGGCGACTTTCATGGGGAGATTATGGCCAAACGGGGAGGGAGCGTAAACGTCATCCGCCCGTGTATCGCCCGCGGCGGGGTTCATAAACGGGGGACGGCCGTCATACATTATACAAAATGCTCGAGTTTCTCCCGCCGCGTATCGCCGCGGCGCTCCGTTACGTCAACCTCAACAGGCTCTACGAACTGCGCATGCGGGCGGACAAGCCCCTCCGCGCAAACGTGGGCGGGGAGTTTTTCTTCCTCGGCGAGAGGGGGATATGCGGGGAGCGGGAGGCCCTCCGTCCGACGGGCGGGGAGATTGCGGAGACCCTCTTTGCCGCGAGCGAATACTCCCTCTACTCGGTGGAAAACCAGATGAAACAGGGGTTTGTGACGGGAAAATGCGGGGAGCGCATCGGCGTTGCGGGGACCTTTGTGTACGAGGGCGGCAAGGTGCATGCCGTGCGGGAGGTGACCTCCCTCTGCGTGCGCGTGCCGCATGAGATCAAGGGGTGCGCGGAGGAGATCTACGCCCGCTGTTTTTCGGACGGGGTCTGTTCCCTCCTCCTTCTCGCCCCGCCCGGGGAGGGGAAGACGACGGTGCTGCGCGATCTCACCCGCCTTTTGTGCGAGCGGAAGGGGGTGAACGTTCTCGTGAGTGACGAGAGGGGGGAACTCTCCGCGGGGGACCTCGGACCCACGTCGGATGTGATTGCCTTTGCGGACAAGCATACGGCGTTCACGGCGGGCATCCGCGCGATGCGGCCCGACCTCATCGTGACGGACGAGCTGCTCGGAGAGGACTATCCCGCCGTAAAGAGGGCGGTGGAGAGCGGGGTTGCCGTGCTGGCATCCGCACACTTGAAGAGGGCGGAAGACGTCCCCGTGCGGCTGTTCTCCCGCTATGTCTGCCTCGACGGGCTCGGCAAGGTGGGGAAAATTTTCGATGGGGAGCTGAACCATGTGGATTAAACTTTTCCTCGGGTGCGCGGTCGTCGCGTTCTGCGTGTTCGGCGGGTACCTCGCGGGAGGAAAATGGCGGGCAAGGAAGCGGTTCTTCGAGCAGTTCGCCCGCTTCAACGAGCGGTATCTCACCGAACTCGACTACAGCCGTAAACCGCTTTCCGCCTTTTTGGAGGGGCAGGATTACGCGGGGGAGTTCAAACGAGCGGCGGACGCACTGAAAAAACGGGAGGCGCCCGATTTCTCGCGCGATACCTTTCTTACGGCGGAGGAGCGGACGGAGACGGAGAACTACTTCGGCACGATCGGGAAGGGGGATACCCTCTCCCAGCGTAACTATTTTGCCGCCAAGCGGAAGTGGCTCGAGACAAAGAAGGAGGAGAGCGAGGGGGAGGCGAAAAAGCGCGGGGCGCTCTATCTGAAACTCGGGCTGCTCGCGGGGCTTGCGGTCGTCATCCTCATTCTGTGATATGGACGTTTCGATCATCTTCAAACTTGCGGCGATCGGCATCATCATCACCGTCGTCTGCCAGATCCTCAAGAAATCGGATAGGGAGGACGTTGCCACCGTCGTCTCCGTCGTGGGGCTTGTCATCGCGCTCACCGTCGCCGTCACGATGATAGGGCAGCTGTTCGACACCATCCGCACCACCTTCGGAGTGTAGCGATGCAGATCTTTCAGCTCGTGGGGATCGCCTTTGTCGCCGCCGCTGCGGCGCTCATCCTGAAGGGAACGAAGCCCGAACTCGCCTTTGCGGTGACGATTGCGGGCGGGGTCATCCTGCTCCTTGTCGCCTTCAACCTCTTAAAGGAGGGGTTTTCCGTCTTCGGCGAACTCGCCTCGGCGACGGGGCTGGACTCCGCGCTCATCAAGGCGCTTTTGAAGATGATCGGCATCGGGTATCTCGTGGAGTTCAGTGCGGGCGTTCTCAACGACTTCGGGCAGAATTCTCTTGCGGACAAGCTCGTCTTCTGCGGGAAGATCGTCATCCTTCTCCTCGCCGTTCCCATCCTGCGGAGCGTTCTCTCCCTCGTGAAAAGCCTCTTGGAGCTGATCAAATGAGGAGAAAGAGGGGAAGGAGGCGGTGGCTCCTTGTTCCGTTCCTTGCGGCCGTCCTCTTCCTCTTTCCCGCGGCGGCCGCCCCGACCGAACAGGCCGCGGAGGAGAGCGCGCAGGCGGAACTCGAGGCGAGCGTCGAGGAACTCTTGGGCGCCCTCGATACGGCGGAGCTTCAAAAATACCTCGATTCTCTCACCGAGACGGAGCGGCAATCGGTGAAGGACAAGCTCCGCGAGGTTCTGACGGGGGATATTTCCCTCGATTACGGCTCGCTTGCGGAGGCGGTCGCGGGGCTTGTGTGGGAGGAGGGGAAGGCGCTTTTGCCCTCGTTTGCCCTGATTTGCGCCGTCGCGATCCTCATCGGCGTACTGAATTCCGTAAAAAACGGCTTTTTGCATAGTACTATGTCAGACATAATAAACTTTGTTGGCTTCCTCTCCGTGGGAGCGGTCGCCCTCTCTTGTCTGGTCTCGGTACTCACGGCTGGGTTCGACGCGATCGCGCAAATGAAAAAACAGATGGAGATCTTGTATCCCATGCTCTTAACGCTCATGGCGGCGAGCGGGGGGACGGTCTCGGTCGGCATCTACCGCCCCGCGGTGGCCTTTATGAGTGGGGGGATCTGCGAACTTTTCACCGCCGTTATTCTGCCGACGTCCGTCGCCGTCATCGTCCTGTCATTCATCGGCAACCTCTCGGCGGAGGTGCGCACCGAGAAGCTCGGGGAGCTGTTCAAGAGCATCAATAAGTGGGTGATCGGGCTTACGCTCGGGCTGTTCAGTCTCTTCCTCACCGTGCAGGGGATCGCCTCGGCGCAGTACGACGGCATGTCCCTGCGGGCGGCAAAGTATGTGATCTCGGGCTCCGTGCCCCTTGTCGGCGGGTTTTTGTCGGGCGGGGCGGACGTCGTCCTCGCGGGGAGTGCGCTCATAAAAAACGCGCTCGGCTCCTTTGCCGTCTTCCTTCTCTTCGGCACCCTTCTCCGTCCCGTTTTGCTGTTTGCGGCGTTCCAGCTCTTTTTGCGGCTCGCCGCCGCCGTCACCGAGCCTGCGGAGGAGAAGATCTCCCGCTTTTTATCGGGGCTTGCCGCGGATACGGGGTATTTTCTCGCGGGGCTTCTGTGCGTGGGGTTCCTCTATTTTCTCACGCTCATCCTGCTCGTCTGTTCCTCGGGGGTGATCTTCTGATGAAAACTTACGTCCTGTGCGTCGCGGGGGCGGTGCTGCTCGCGGCGGTCGTCACCGTGATCTGCCCCTCCGGGCGGATGGGAAAATTCGTGCGGGGGATGGGGAAACTCGTGATCCTCGCCGTCCTGCTCTCGCCCCTCCCGTCCCTCTTCGGCAAGGGGCTGTTCCGCTTTTCCGACGCCTCCGTCCGGACGGATGCGGGCTATCTCCGCCGCTGTGCCGATCTTCTCGAACAGCGGGACGCCCCCGCAGTGGAGGCATATATAATGGATACGTTCGGCGCGCAGTCGGCAGCGAGTACGGAGAGGGAGGCAAAGGAGGGATTCGCCCTCCTCAAAATTACCGTAAAAATCACGAATGACGGAATAAACGGACAAGACGGTCATATAAATATTGTGACCCGCGTCAAAGAGGCGCTCGAAGAGAGGTACGCATGTCCCGCGGAGGTAACGTGAATCGCGAAAAGATCAAACAATTTTTTGCGGGAAAGACGGTGCGGATCGTCCTCATCGCCCTCGTCGCCGCCCTCCTCGCCTTTGCCGTATGGCGGGTATTTTTCGGGACGAAGAGCGCATCCGCGGAGTACCGCGCCACCGAGCAGGAGGCCCGCCTCGCTCTCATCCTCTCGGGGATCGAGGGGGTGGGGACGGCGCGGGTGATGATCGGCGAAGAGGACGGCGTCCCCGTGAGTGCGGTGGTCGTCTTCGAGGGGGAGGATACCCTCATGACCCGCCTCCGCGTCGCCGAAGTCACCGCGAACCTCCTCTCCATCGGGAGGGACAAGGTCGCCGCCTATCATGCGGCATAAACGGAAAATCATAGAAAGGAGTAAAATATATGTCGAACACCAAGAAAATTGCGATCATGTCCACACTCGTTCTGCTTCTCGCCGTGACGGCGGTCTTCAACTTCGTGCTTGCGGGCACGGGCGGCTCCAAGGAAGTGAACGCGGGCGTCTCGGCGGATGCCGACTACTTCACCACCTTCCGCGCCGAACGCACCTCCAAGCGCAACGAGGAGTTCCTCCAGCTCGACAGCGTGATCGCGGCGTATGAGGCGGGGACGGAAGAACACACGCAGGCGGTGCAGGAGAAGCAGAAGATGGTGGAGATCATGGAAGACGAACTCGTGATGGAGAGCATCGTGAAGACGCTCGGCTTCTCGGACGCCGCCGTCATCATCAGCAACGACACGGGGCGGGTCAACGTATTCGTGAGTTACGGGGAACTCACCGCCGAATTGCAGGAAAAAATCTTCTATACATTCGAGGTCGAACACAAGATCCGCAACGGAAAGATCTCAATTATGCCTGTATTCGCGGAAAGTTGACGAAAAACAGTAGTAAATTCCGAAAATATGTGTTATAATGGTAGGCACAAAGGAGAAAAGTATGGCAAGCATCAAATATAACTCCGGCAGCCAGCGGGGCAGGATCACATACAGTTCGGATATCGTAAGCGGGATCGTCGTACTCAGTCTTCAGGAGACGGAGGGCATCGAACTCGTTCCCTCCAAGAGCAAGGGCATCAAGCTCTGCTTCGAGAAAGAGGGGATCTTTGTGGACATCTCGGTGATCGCCCACTACGGGTACAGCGTGCCCGAACTCGCCTACCGCATCCAGCAGACCATCAAGCAGATGGTCGAATCGATGACGAAGTACAAGATCGCAAAGGTAGACGTGCATGTGCAGGGCGTCGTCTTCCCCGCGCCGCAGCAGAGCGAACCCCGCGAGGGAGAGCCTCAACAGGGCGAACCGCGCGAGGCGGATACCGCGGCGGAAGAGACCGAAGATAAGAAGAATCATTGACGGCATTTCCCTTTCCCGTGCGGGAGGGGGAATTTGTCGTAAAGAGGGGTGCGCATGAGAAGCGATGCAAGAGAAGCGGCGTTCAAGATGGTCTACGCCTCGCTCTTTCATGAGGTAGACGGAAGATTCCAAGCGGAGATGACGAGAAAGCTCACGGCGGAGGAGAAGGAATACGCCCTCCGCGTCTTCTCGCTCACAGAGCAGCACAGGGAGGAACTCATCGCCCTCCTCGGCAGTGCGGTGAAGGGGTACGACGAGTCCCGCGTGTATCCCGTGGATAAGGCGATCCTCCTCGTGGCGCTCGCGGAGATCGGGTATTGCGACGATATCCCGCCCGCAGTCTCGGCGAGCGAAGCGGCGGGGCTTGCCCGTAAATATTCCACCGAAAATTCGGCGAATTTCGTCAACGGCGTGATCGGAGGAGTGATCAACAAATGACCTTGCTCGACGGGAAAGCGGCCGCGGCGGAACTCCGCGGACGGGTGAAAGAGAGAGCCGCGGCGTATGAAGCGGCGCACGGGAGAAAACCGGGACTGGCCGTGGTGATGATCGGGGAGGACCCCGCTTCGCAGATCTATGTCCGCAACAAGACGAAGGCATGCGAGGAGGCGGGCATCCGCCATTTTACCCGCTTTTTGCCCGCAACCGTCTCCCAAAAGGAGGCGGAGGGGGTCGTCGAAGGGCTTGCCGCGGATGAAAACGTCCACGGCATCCTCGTGCAGCTGCCCCTCCCGCGCGGATTGGACGGCGGGGCGCTTCTCGCAAAGATCCCGCCCGAGAAGGATGTAGACGGGTTCTCCGCCCTCAATATCGGCAAACTCTCCGCGGGAGAGGAGGGGACGGTCGCCTGCACCCCGCTCGGGATCATGCGCCTTTTGGAGCGTTACGAAATTCCTATTGAAGGAAAGCGCGCCGTCGTCATCGGAAGGAGCAACATTGTCGGCAAGCCTATGGCGATGCTGCTGCTCAACGCCAACGCCACGGTGACCGTCTGCCACAGCAAGACGAAGGGACTTGCGGAGATCTGCGGGGAGGCGGATATCCTCGTTGCCGCGGCGGGCAGGGCGAAGCTCGTCACCGCCGATATGGTGAAGGAGGGCGCCGTCGTCGTGGACGTCGGCATGAACCGCGGGGAGGACGGCAAGCTCTGCGGCGACGTGGACTTTGCGGGGGTGGAGAAGAAGGCCTCCTACCTCACTCCCGTGCCGGGCGGCGTAGGCCCCATGACGGTTGCGGCCCTGCTCGAAAACACGGTCGCCGCCGCGGAGAGGAGCGCACGATGACCTTTTCGGAGGAGTACGGGCGGTACCGCGCCCGTTTCGAGGAACAGCTTGTAACCTTTTGCGCGGAAATGGACTACGAACCCGCCGTCCAGAGGGAGAGCATGTGCTACTCCCTGCTCTCGGGGGGGAAGCGGGTCCGTCCCGTGCTTTTTTACGCCGCGCTCGATGCGCTCGGCATAGGGGGAGAGGAGAGGGAACTTGCCCTCGCCCTCGAGTGCGTGCATACCTATTCGCTCATCCATGACGACCTTCCCGCAATGGACAACGACGACTATCGCCGCGGGCGGGCGTCCAATCATAAAATATACGGAGAGGGGCAGGCGATCCTCGCGGGGGACGGGCTGCTCAATCTCGCCTTCGAACTCGCGCTCGGCGCGGCGGGGCGCGGTCCCGAACACCTGGAGGCGGCGCGCATCCTTGCGGAAGCGGCTGGGGCGCGCGGCATGGTCGCGGGGCAATGCGCCGATCTTCTCGCGGAGGGAAAGCCCTGCGGGGAAGAGGCGCTCCGCTTCATCTATGCGCATAAGACGGGGGCGCTGCTCGCCGCACCCGTCCGCATGGCGGCCGCCATCGCGGGAAGGGGAGAGGCGCTCACGAAATTCGGCGAGGCGCTCGGCGAACTCTTCCAGCTCACCGACGATCTCCTTGACGAGCGGGGGGACGCCGCGGCAGTCGGCAAGACGCTCGGCAAGGACCGCCGTGAGGGAAAGCTCACCTGCGTGCGGGTGTACGGCACGGAGGGAGCGGAGAGACGGGCGGACGAACTCGTCCGCATCTGCAAAAAGGAATTGGACGGCGTGGACGGAAAGACGGGCTTTTTAAGCGACCTCGTTCTCTTCGTCCGCAACAGAAACCATTGAGGCAGCCATGAGACAGATCACGGCAGGGGAGCTTGAAAGCGCGTCGCTCCCCCAACTGAAAGAGATCTGCGAAGAGGTGCGGGAGGAGATATTCCGCACCGTTTCCGCATGCGGAGGACACCTCTCCTCCAACCTCGGCGCGGTGGAACTCACCGTGGCCCTGCACCGCGTCTTTCATTTCCCGCACGATAAACTCGTGTTCGACGTGGGGCACCAATGCTATGCGCACAAACTTCTCTCCGACCGTGCCGACCGCTTCCGCACCCTCCGCAAGAGGGGCGGGATCTCGGGGTTCCCCAAGCGCACGGAAAGCCCCTACGACTGTTACGACACGGGGCACGCGGGCACCGCGGTCTCGGCGGCGCTCGGGATTGCCAAGGCGCGGGACCTCAAGAAGGAGGATTACGAAGTCATCGCCCTCGTCGGGGACGGCTCCTTCAACAACGGGCTTGTGTATGAAGCGCTCAACAGCCTGCACATTCTCGGGACGAGGATCCTCATTCTTCTGAACGACAACGGGATGTCCATCTCGCCCACCGTGGGGGGAACGCACGAGGCGCTCTCCCGCTTAAAGGGCGGAGAAGGGGGGGAGGACGACGTGCGGCTCTTCGAGCGGTACGGGCTTACCTACCGCGGCCCCGTAAACGGAAACGACTTAAAGGAGCTTCTGCCCGCCCTCGAAGGGGCGAAAGAGGAGCTGAAAGGGGGCAGTGTGCTGTTGCACGTCGTCACCAAGAAGGGGCAGGGGTATCCATTCTGCGAGAACGCGCCCCTCGAGACGCACGGCATCGCCCCCTCGGACGGCGAGGGCGGGACGGAGTATTCCGCCGCGCTCGGCGAGGAACTGTGCGCACTTGCCGAAAAAGATGAAAAAATCGTTGCGGTGACCGCCGCAATGACGGACAGCCTCGGACTGCGCACCTTCTTCGAGCGCTTCCCCGAGCGCTCTTTCGACGTGGGCATCTGCGAGGAACACGCCTCCGTTCTCTCCGCGGCGCTCGCGGCGGGGGGGATGAAGCCTTACTACGCCATCTATTCGACCTTTTTACAGCGCGCCTTCGACGAGATCATTCACGACGTCTGCGGACAGAACCTGCCCGTAACCTTCTGCATCGACCGCGCGGGGGCGACGGGCGCGGACGGAGAGACCCATCAGGGGGTGTTCGATCTTTCCTATCTCTCCTTTATCCCGAACCTCACGATCGCCGTCCCGAAAGACGTGGGGGAGTTCCGCGCAATGGTGCGGATGAGTGCAGGTTTTAACGGCCCGCTCGCCATCAGATACCCGCGTGCGGGGAAGGATGGGCGCTCCGAACCCGTCGAAATCGGGAAATTCGAAGTTTTACATAGTACTATGTCAGACATAGTTATGCTTGCATGCGGGGAGCGGCCGCTCGGGATCGCGGAGCGGGTGCGCCGCAGGGCAAATGCGGAGGGCATCGATTTTACCCTCATAAACGCCCGTTTCGTAAAACCGCTCGACGGGAAACTTCTGAACTCTCTTTCCGCGAAGTATGTCGTCACCCTCGAAGACAATGCGCGGATCGGGGGGCTTGGCGACGCGATCGCCCGTTTCTATGCGGGGAGCGGAAAGGAAATCTCTTCCTTCGGCTACCGCGATGCCTTCCTTCCGCACGGAACGCCGCAGGAGCTTGCGGAGGAATTCGGCCTCAGCGAGGAGGACGTTTTGCGTTGCGTCCGCGATTTTTATGCGCGCAGATAAGTTCTTTGCCGAAAAATTCGGTTCCCGCACCAAGGCGCGCCACGCCCTCGAGAGCGGGCTTGTCCTCCGCAAAGGCGCCGCGCTCTCCCCGAGCGATGAGGTAAATGAAGGGGAAACGTTCGAATTCCGCGAAGAAGAGCGCTTTGTCTCCGAGGGCGGCTATAAATTGGAAAGGGGGCTTGAGACCTTTTCCGCCTCCGTCGAGGGGCTGGTTTTCGCCGATCTCGGCGCAAGCACGGGGGGATTCTGCGATTGCCTTCTTCGCCGCGGCGCAAAGCGGGTCTACTGCGTAGACGTCGGGAAAGGGCTTCTCGATCCCCGTCTTGCGGGGGATAAGCGGGTCACCGTGATGGACGGCGTCAACGCCCGCTACCTCACCCCGGACGACTTCCCCGAGCCGCTCGGCGGCGTCGTCTCCGATTTGAGTTTCATCTCCCTCCGCCTCATTCTTCCCGCCGTCCGCGGGCTGCTTCAAGCGGGGGGACGCGCCTTCGTTCTCTTCAAGCCGCAGTTCGAGTGCGGGGGAAGGGGGCTCGGCAAGAGCGGCATCCTTCCCCGCCGTCTGCACGGGGAACTTCTCGCCTCTTTTTACGATTTTTCCTCGGCGCTCTCCCTTGCGCCCGTCGGCATTGTCCCCGCCCCGCTCCGTCCCAAAAAGAACGTGGAGTACGTCGTCGCCCTCGAAAAGGACGGCACCCCTCTGCCGCGCGGGGAGTTCCTCTCGCGGGCAGAAAAAAATTTTGAAAATACTCTCTGATTTGCCCTCAAATTGCTTGCTTTTATACATAAATACGAATATAATGGTACCCGATGAGAATCGGTGTGTATGAAAATGCCGAGCAGGCGGAAAGGAGCGTGGCGGAACGTCTCGTGGATCTTGTGACCGAACGGGGGCACGAGGCGATTCTTTTTGCCTCCGCGGGGGAGATCGGCGGAGTGGACCGTCTCATCGTCCTCGGCGGGGACGGCACCGTCCTCCGCGCTGCCCGCCGCGCCTCCGAATGCGGGATCCCGCTCGTCGGGGTCAACTACGGCAGGCTCGGTTTCCTCACCGAATACGAGAGAGGGGAGGAGGAGAAAGCGGTCGCCCTCGCCCTCACCGAAAGTCCCGAAGTCATCCGCCGCGCCATGCTCGAAGTGGAGACGGGAGAAAGGAGGGCGTATTGCCTCAACGAGCTTTCCATTCTCCGCCCCATCGCACCCGCCTTCGACAACCGTGTTGTGACGGTTTCCGCCGAGATCGACGGGGTCCCCGCGGGGGAATTCCGTGCGGACGGGCTTATCGTAACCACTCCGACGGGCTCCACGGGCTATTCGCTCTCCGCGGGCGGGAACATTCTCACCCCGGACTGCGAGGCGTTTTTGCTCACCCCGGTCTGCGCGCTCTCCATGCGCAGCCGCCCCATCGTCTATTCAGACCGCAGTGCGCTCTCCTTTGTCGTGAGGGAGGGTGTTTCTCTTGTCCTGTACGGGGACGGGATCCCGCTCGGCACGGCGGAGGCGGGGACGAAGATCACGGTGCGCAAGGCTTCCCGCTTTGCGGAATTTCTTACGGAAACAAGAGGCGGCTTTTTCCGCCGTCTCACAGAAAAAATCAATTGAGGGGTATTACTTATGTTGAGAAATGCAAGGCACGGCAAGATCCTCGAGATCATCGAACAGAAGGAGATCGAGACGCAGGAAGAACTCTGCGAAGAACTCGCGGCATGCAATTATTCGGTGACGCAGGCGACGGTCTCCCGTGACATCAAAGAGCTTCATCTTTTCAAAGTGAAGGGCGTCAAGAAGCGCTTCCGCTACGCCTCCATCGCCGAGACCGAGGGGGGCATCTCCGACAAGATGCGCGCCCTGTTCAGAACGTGCGTACTCGACTTCCGCGCAGTGGGCAACCTGCTTGTCATCAAGACGCTCAACGGCAACGGCGCGAATGCGGGCGTCGTCGTCGACCGTCTCGACTACCGTGAGGTCGCGGGATGCGTCGCGGGGGACGACAACGTCCTCGTCGTCTGCGAGACCCCGGAGGGTTCGCAGGTCGTTCTTCGCCGTCTGCAGGCACTCGTCAAGGAATAAGCGGTGCTTCGCAGTCTCACAATCGAAAACGTCGCGTTGATCGACCGCGCGGAGCTTGAATTCCACGCGGGGCTGAATGTCCTCTCGGGAGAGACGGGAGCGGGCAAATCGGTCATACTCGACAGCATCGACTTCGTGCTTGGCGCGAAAGCCGATAAGACCATGGTGCGCTACGGCAAGGCGGAATGCCTCGTGCGCGCCGTTTTTTCGGTGGAGAGCGAGACTGTGAGGGAGGCGTTGCGCGAACTCGACCTCGACCTTGAGGGGGAGGAAGAACTCATCATCTCCCGCCGTCTCACGGCGGACGGGCGAAGTTCTCTGAAACTGAACGGCTGTACGGTGACCGTCTCCATGCTCCGCCGCGTGACGGGCGCGCTCGTGGATATCCACGGGCAGAGCGAACACTTTTTCCTTCTGCGGGAGGCGAACCAGCTCCGCCTGCTCGATTCGATCGCGGGAAAGGAGGTTGCCGAGCGCAAGGCGGCGCTCGCCCTGCTTCTCTCCGAGAGAAAGGGGATCCACGCCGAACTCGCCCTCCTCGGGGGAGACGAGGGAGAACGGAGCCGCAGGATGGATATCCTCCGCTTTCAGATCGACGAAATCGACCGCGCCGAACTCAAGGAGGGGGAGGAAGAGGAACTTACGGAGCTTCGCGCCCGCTACCGCAATGCGGAGAAGATCCTGACGGCGCTCTCCAATGCGCGTGACTTTCTCCTCGCGGACGGCGGGGGGTACGATGCTCTCTCGGGGGCACAGCGCAGTCTCAATGCCGTTTCCAAATTTTCGGATAAATACGGGGAACTTTCCTCCCGCCTTGCGGCAGTCGGCGAGGAGGTCTCGGACGTCGCGGCCCTCGCGGAGGACTATGCCGCCGAACTTGATATCGACGAGGCGGAGGCGGAACGCGCGGAGGAGCGGCTCGAGGTCATAAAGTCTCTCAAAAAGAAATACGGCGGATCGGTCGCCGCGGTACTCGCCTTTTGCGAGGAGGCGCGGTCGGAATACGAGAAACTCGCCGCTGGCAGCGAGCGGTGCGAAGAGCTTCGCGCACAATTAAAGGACTGTGAAGACAGGATCTATGCTGCCTGCCTTTCCCTCACGGCGGCGCGCAAGGAGGCGGCAAAGGGGTTTACGGAGAGGGTCACGAAGGAGCTTTCCACCCTCAACGTCTCCTCGGCGGTCTTCGAGGTGCAGTTCGACGGGTACACCCGCGAGGACGCGGGCAGGGCGAACGGCGAGGGGCTTGACGGCGTGCGCTTCCTCTTCTCCGCAAACAAGGGGGAGCCGGTAAAGGAACTCGGCAAGATCATAAGCGGCGGCGAAATGAGTCGGTTTATGCTCGCGGTCAAGGCACAGCTCTCCGCGGTGAACGGCATCGGCACCTACCTTTTCGACGAGATCGATACGGGCATCGGGGGAAAGACGGCGCGGGTCGTCGCGGAGAAATTCTGCAAGATCTCGCGGGGGACGCAGATCATAGCCGTCTCCCATCTTGCGGGCATCGCCGCCTTTGCGGACAGGAACTTCCTCATCGAAAAGCACGAGGAGGGGGACCGCACCTATACGACGATCACGCAGCTCGAAGGGAGCGCAATCCTCGGCGAGATCGCCCGCCTTGTCGGGGGAGACCCCGAGGGGGAGTTCGCTCTCCGCCACGCGGAAGAGCTGGTAAAAAGCGCGCAAACCTACAAAAACTCCCTGTAACGGTACCGAAAAGTCTGTACCCATAACAAAATTTTTCGAATATTAACGCTCGGCTTACGCAAATTAACTCATGTTTGGAGGGAATATGCGCAAGCTGAAATTTTTTCTTGCGGCTTTTCTGTGCTGTCTTACGGGGCTTCTCGCCCTGCCCTGCGGCATTGGCGGGGCGCATGCCGCGGAGACGGAATACTATATCGGGGGGATGACCGCGGGCTTCTCCCTTTCGGCGGGGGGAACGGAGATCATCGCCTTGAACGAAGTCGTCGCGGAAGACGGCGTCCACCGTCCCGCAGAGGATGCGGGCATCCGCACGGGGGACACCATCCGCGCCGTGGACGGCGTGCGGGTAAAGTCCATTGCGGATCTCAACGCCGCCCTCGAGAGGAGCGGGGGGAGAGCCGTAAAGCTGACCGTGCGCAGGGGAGGCGAGGACGCCGAGGTGGAGATCGTCCCCGTCCGCGACAAGAAGAGCGGAAAATACAAGATAGGCGTTCTCATCCGCGACACCCTTTCGGGGATCGGAACGGTGACGTACATTGAAAAAGGCACCCGCCGCTTCGGCGCACTCGGGCACGACGTGTGCGACGAGAACAGAAACCCGCTCGAGATCTCGGATGCGCAGGTCTTTCTCTGCAGCGTGGTGGGGGTAAGCAAGGGTTCGAGAGGAAAGGCGGGGGAGCTTCGCGGGCTTGTGATGAACGACGAGCCGATTGCAAGGGCGGAAAAGGTGTGTAAAACGGGGCTTTTCGGCACCTTTGAGGAGGGGTACGATTTCTCCAAATTGCAGACGGTGAAGGCGGCGCCCCTCGAGGAGGCGACGATCGGCAGGGCGGAAATCTGGTCCACCGTGGACGGGATCGCCCCGCAACGGTACACCGTAGACCTCGTGAAGGTGGATGCGAATAACCGCGAGAACAAGAACTTTGTCATCAAGGTGACGGACGGGCGGCTCATCGAGGAGACGGGGGGAATCGTGCAGGGCATGAGTGGAAGCCCCATCCTGCAGAACGGAAAGCTGGTCGGCGCCGTGACCCACGTCTTCCTCAACGATCCCACCCGCGGCTACGGCATCGGCGTGGAAAAAATGCTCGGCAATTGATTCAACCGAAACGCGAAAAGCTCATACAATAAGGTATGGGCTTTTTCGGTTACATGCGCGACTGCCTCGCGCGCGTCCTGTCCCGCAAGAAGACGCTCCTTCTTCTCGGGGGATGCTTTTTGCTTTTTACCGTTCTCGGCGCCTGCTTTGCAAAGACGCCCGCCGTCTATGAGTACCATCTCCGCATCTGCGAACGCTTCCTCGACAGGGTGTGCTATTCCTCGCGGAACGTCTTTCTCATCTTTACGGAGCGGTTCGCGGGGGACGCTTTGATCCTCATCCTCATCTCCGCCGCGGGGATCCACACCGCCGCGCTCGCCGTGCCCGCCTTCGTCCTCGCCTACCGCGCCTACCTCTTCGGCGGGACCCTCGCCGTTCTCTTTACCGTTTACGGCTTCCCGGGCGCGATGATCGCGATCGTATTTTACCTCCCCGTGCGCCTTCTGACGGACGCCGTCTTTCTCGCGGCGACTGCCCTTGCGAGCGGGCGGGGAAGGGGGCTGTGCCGCGACTTCAAAGAACTCTTGCTCGATTCCGCCGTCTTCCTTCTTCTCATCCTTGCGGTGTGCCTCGTCGAGCTGCTATTGCTCGTCGTCCTCTTTCATACCCCCGGAAATCTCGTGTGAACGCGTATTTTTCGCAAAAGCGGGCAAACTGTCGGTATGAAACGATATCTTCTGACGGTTGCCGCGCTTGCGGCTTGCCTTCTCGTCGCCGCGCCCCGCCCGCAGGCGGTGAATGCGGACGGGTTTGCCGCGGGCTGTAAGGCGGCGTATGCCTGTGACTTTGCGAGCGGAACGCCCGTTTACGAAAAAGAGTGCGAAAAGAGATTGCCCATCGCAAGCATGTGCAAGATCATGACCCTCCTTCTCTCCTTCGAAGCGGCGGACGCGGGGGAGATCGCCTACAATGAGCAGATCGTTGCGGGGGAGAACGCCGCGGGGATGGGCGGCTCGCAGGTGTTTTTGGGGGCGGGGCTCTCCTATACCTGCGAACAGCTGATGAAATCGGTCGCCGTCTGCTCCGCCAACGATTCCTGCGTGGCGCTTGCCGAGCGGATCGCGGGGAGCGAGAGCGCCTTCGTGGAGCGCATGAACGGACGGGCGAAGGAACTCGGGGCGGAAAATACCCTGTTTGCAAACTGCACGGGGCTTCCCAAGGAGCCGCAATACTCCTGTGCGAAGGACGTCGCCCTCATGCTCCGCGAACTCTTAAAACACGAAAAGTATTTTGAATTTTCCCGCGTGTGGCTGGAAGACTTCGCCCACCCCGACGGGCGCACGACCTCGATGACCAATACCAACAAACTCATCCGCAGCTACGAGGGGTGCGACGGCGGGAAGACGGGCTTTACGAACGAGGCGGGCTTCTGCCTTGCGGCTACCGCAAAGAGAGGGGAGACGCGGCTTATAAGCGTTGCGATCGGCGCGGACAGCTCCAAGAGCCGCTTTAAGGCCGTCTCCGAACTTTTCAGTTACGGCTTTTCCGCCTATGAGAGCGTGCGCTACCTCGAGGGCGGGGAGCCTCTCGGCTGCAGCGTGAACGTGCGCGGAAGCCGCATAAAGCAGATCCCGCTCGCGGCGCGGGAATCCCTTTCGGCATTCGGAAAGCGCGGGGAGAAGGACTGCACGGTGGAACTCTGCCCCGAGGAAGAGGTGAAGGCGCCCGTGAAGAAGGGGGACGTCTGCGGGTACGCGGCGCTCTGCAAAGACGGGGTGGAGATCGCCCGCACGGAGCTTGTCGCCTTGGAAGACGCCGCCCGAAGTTCGTGGTGGGATGCCTTCCGCGAAGCGGCGCAGAACTGGAATTAAAGGCGATTTTTCGACTTTTGCATAGTACTATGCGTGGCATAATAGCGAAATTTTCCGCTGTTATGCCTTTTTTCTTGACAAATTTCGCGCGGGAGACTATCATGTTTTATGCGAGGTTTTACAATGAACAAAGGACACCTGACGATCGGCGGCTGTGACTGTGAGGACTTGCGGAAAGAGTTCGGCACACCGCTCTATGTATTCGATGAAGAGATGATCCGCAGCCGCATGCGCCTCTTCCGCGATACGCTTGCGGAGTACGGCGAAGGCATTGTGTACTATGCCTCCAAGGCCTTTTCCTGCAAGGCCATCTATGCGGTCGCGCGGCAGGAGGGGATCGGCGCCGACGTCGTCTCGGGCGGAGAACTCTATACAGCGCTCTCGGCGGGCTTCCCCGCGGAGCGCATCTGCATGCACGGCAACAACAAACTGCCGCGGGAAATCCGCGAGGCGATAGAGAGCGGCGTGGGAAGAATGGTCGTCGATTCCGTCGAGGAAGCGGAGGAGATCGAAAGGGAAGCTGCCGCCCGCGGAAAGGTGCAAAAGGTACTTCTCCGCATCAATCCCGGGGTGGAAGCGCACACCCATGCCTATGTGCAGACGGCGACGCCCGATTCCAAATTCGGCTTTTCTGTTTCCAACGGCTCGGCAAAAGAGGCGGTCTCCCGCCTTCTGAAGCTGAAAAACGTACAGCTTACGGGCTATCACTACCATATCGGTTCGCAGATCTTCGAGAAGGAGTCCTTCGCCGTTGCGGCGGAAAAGGTCCTCGCCTTTGCCGCGGAGATGAAGGACGCGTTCTCCTTCGAACCCGAGGAACTCAACGCGGGCGGTGGCTTCGGCGTGTGGTACGCCGCGGGGGACCCCGACCTCAAAGACGGGGACTACCGCACCTTCCTCCGCACCCTCTTCGGGGCGATCGGGGAGGGCTGTGCGCGCTACGGGCTGAAAAAGCCCCGCCTCATGGTGGAGCCCGGCCGCTCGGTGGTGGGGCAGGCGGGGATCACCCTCTACACGGTGGGGGCGATCAAGGAGATCCCGGGCGTCCGCAAGTATCTTGCGATCGACGGCGGCATGTTCGACAACCCGCGGTACTGTCTCTATCAGTCGAAATACACGGCAGTGCTTGCGAACCGTGCAGATGAGGAGCCAACCGAACTCGTCTCCCTCGCAGGGAAATGCTGTGAGAGCGGGGACCTCATCGGCGTAAACATGGCTCTCCCCAAGGCAAAGCGCGGGGACCTTGTCGCCGTCCTCACGACGGGCGCCTACAACTACTCGATGGCCTCCAATTACAACCGCAACGGAGTGCCGCCCGTCATCTTCGTGAAAAACGGGGAGGCGCGGCTCGTCGTGCGGGGGCAGACCTATGAAGACATTGCCCGTTGCGACCTCCTGCCCGACGGCCTCAAGTAGTACAAAAACCACAATATCTTGTTGTAAGAAGCGGAATTTTCTCAAAATGTCCGCTTTTTTCTTGCCTTTTTCCGTGAATTGCTATATAATGGTAAAGTATGGTATTAGACGGGCTATCGGAACTTCTCGCAAGTTTTATCGCAGTGGTGTTCGTGCTGACGGTGCATGAATTTGCGCACGCCTTCGTCGCGTACCGCTGCGGAGATCCCACGCCGAAATTGTACGGGCGGCTCTCGTTCAACCCCCTCAAGCACTTCGATCCCGTGGGGCTCATCTGTTTCGCGCTCGTGGGATTCGGTTGGGCGAAGCCCGTTCCCATCAACCCGAACAACTTCAAAAAATATCGGCTCGGGCTGGGGCTTACGGCATGCGCGGGGGTCGTCGTCAACTATCTCTGCGCCCTCCTCTTTTACCCGCTCTGTCTCGTGACGGTGCAATATCTCCCGGATATCCCGTTCCTCGCCCCCCTTCTCCGCTATTTTACCTACTGTCTCTATGCGTACAGTCTGAGTTTTTGCGTCTTCAATCTTCTCCCGCTCTATCCCTTGGACGGGTTCCGCATCGTGGACGCACTCAACAAGAAGCGGGGGAAGGTATACCGCTTTCTGCGCGATCAGGGCAGATACATTCTTCTCGCCCTCGTCGCCGAGAGTTTCATCTGCCGCCTGTTCGTCAGCTTCGGGATCACCCAAATGTCTTGGTTCAACCTGCTCGGGTGGATCATGCAGTTCGCAACTAAATATCTCGGCTTCCCGATCCTCGCCCTCTGGGGGCTTGCGTTCGGGATGCCCGTATCCTCACTTTGGGGGTTACTCGTATGGTAGCCGAAAAAATCGATACGATCCGCGAAAAGTTCGAATCCGTTGTGGATTACACAACGGTTTTAAGCAATTTCGAGGGACCGCTCGATCTTCTTTTATACCTCGTCACGCGGGAACAGATCGATATCGCCGATATCTTCGTCTCGCAAGTGACGGAGCAATTCCTCGACTACATGAAGGGGCTTCCCTATCTCGATGTGGACAAGGTCACCGACTATCTCAACATTGCGGCGACCCTCATCAAGATCAAGGCGCAAGCGCTCGTCCCCAACCTCGAAGAGGACCCCGAGATCGACGAGGAGATCGAGGAGGACAAGGCGGAACTTATCCGCGCCCTCGAGGAGTACCGCCTCATCAAAGAGGAGACCAAGAAACTCAAAGAACTCGAAAAGATCGGATATTACTTCAAGCGGCCCGATAAAAACGTGGGGGAGACGCGCACCGTCTTCTCCCTCGACAGTCTCACGGTGGACGGGCTTATCCGTGCCTTCTCCGATCTCATGCTCAAGCGCTCGGACGAGATCGCCGAAGCGGAAGTGAGGGAGATCCCGAGAGACGAGTACACCGTAGCCCAGAAAGTCACCTTCATTCTCGAGAGCCTCGAGGAGACCGAGGAGGTGGAATTCGAGGCGCTCTTCACGAGAGACCATACGAAGTCGGAGATCATCACGACCTTTCAAGCCCTTTTGGAGCTGTTGAAACACCAATATCTGCGCGTACGGCAGGACGAGGAATTCGGCGTGATTACCATCATGCAGAACCCCGACAGGAAGGAGGAGGACACCCTTGGACAACTTGACGAATACAATTGAAGCGATCCTGTTCGCCTCCGGGAACGGCGTGCCCGTTGCGGATATCGCGGAAAAACTCGGGGTGACGGCGGGGCAGGTGAAAAAATCGCTCGCCGCTCTCCGCGAGAAGTACGGCGAGGAGGGGGGATTGCAGCTTCTCGAATTCAACGGGAAGGCACAGCTCGCCTCCAATCCCGCCTATAAGGAGCAGGTCGCGGCGGTCCTCAACCCCATCCGCGAGAAGGAACTCACAAAGACCATTCTCGAGTGTGCGGCGATCATCGCCTACAAGCAGCCCATCACCCGCACCGAGATCGAGATCCTCCGCGGCGTCAACAGCGATTACGCCGTAAACGCCCTGCTCGACCTCAAACTCATCTACCCCTGCGGGAGGAAGGATGCGGTCGGCCGCCCCGTTCTCTTTGCGACGACGGACGAGTTTTTGAAGCGCTTCCAACTCGATTCCCTCGACGAGCTTCCCGATTACGACGAACTCATGGAAAAGCTCGTGCGCAGGGCGGACGAGCGGGACAACTACCTCTATGCCCGCGAGGAGTACACGGAGGGGGAGGACGAAAAGGTCAGAAAGCCCGCCCCCGTCCCCGAAGAGGAAGAGGAGGAAAAGACGCTCGCGCCCGATTACGAGCTTCCCGAGTTCCTCCGCGACGAGGACGACCTTCTGAAGATCGATTGACCGTAAAACCGAATAATTCACACCCGTTCGCCCATATTACCGATATGGGCGAACTTTTCGTTTACGCCGCGTTCTTCGGGGTCCTTCTGTACCTCTTTCCCGTCTTCCTTTGGGCGGAGGTCTACGCGGACGCGGGGGAGAGAAAGGCTTGGTTCTCCTTGAGTCTCTTCCGCATCTTTCGGATTTTCGGCGGCTATGCGGAGGTGAGAAAGGAAGGGCTTGCCCTCCACCTCACCGAGAAAAAAGCGGTCCTCTTGCCCTACGCCGCCATAGGGGAGACGCGCAAGAAATTCGAGATCGCGCAGGGCTTCCAGCTCTGGCAGTTCCGCCAGGTGGTGGAGACGGGCGGGGCGGGGAAGCCATACGGCGTAATCCTTGCCGCCCTCATACAGACGGCCGCCGCGCAGGCGTTTGCGATCCTGAAGACACGGCACCCTTTTCTCTCGGTGCGAAACAGCATCCTGCTCGAAAATAGAGCCGTCTTCAAAGTCAGCATAGAGACGGCGGTCGTGTTCAACGGGTTGGTTGTGACCGTCACCCTCATCAAAAAAGGATTGGAGGTATTCCTGAATTGGATCAGAAAAAAAAGATCGGAAGCATCATGGAAAAGACAGGCGAGCAGCTGACGTCCCTTGTGGACGTCAACACCGTCATCGGAAAGCCGATCGTCTCGCGGAGCGGGGCGCAGATCATCCCCTTCACCAAGGTGACGATGGGCTACCTCTCGGGAGGCGGGGAATACGGCGAGGTGAAGGCCATAAAGGACGACGAGAGCTTTCCCTTCGCGGGTGCGGCGGGGACGGTCATCAACCTGAAGCCCGCGGGCTTTCTCATTGACGACGGCCTCGGGTGCCGCCTCGTACAGATAACGGACGACCCCCTCGACGGGCTGATCGAGAAGGCGGGGGACCTCATCGGCAAACTCATGAAAAAGGAGACGGAGGGTGAATGAAGCGGGCACTCTGCGCCCTCTTCTTCGTGCTTGCCGCCATCCTCGCCGTCTGCCTGCCCCCGCCACCCCGCAAAGCGAGCGCCGCGGCGATCTCCTCGGGGGAGTGCCTCGTGGAAGTTTCCTCCCGCCGTATTCTGTTTGAAAAGGATGCGGAAAAGCGGCTTGCGCCCGCGAGTACGACAAAGATCCTCACCGCCCTCATCCTCGCGGAGGACTGCGATCCGGACGAGGAAGTCACCGTTCCCGCCTCCGCCGCGGGGACGGAGGGGTCGAGCGTCTATCTTCGGGCGGGCGACAAGCTCACGGTGCGGGATCTTCTCTACGGCCTCATGCTGCGATCGGGCAACGACTGCGCCGTCACCCTCGCCCTCCACCACAGCGGAAGTATCGAAAAGTTCGCGCGGGTCATGAACGACCGCGCCGTCCGCCTCGGCGCGGAGAACAGCTCCTTCCGCAATCCCCACGGTCTCCCCGACGACGGCCATTACACGACTGCGCGCGACCTCGCCCTCATCACGGCTGCCGCCATGGAGAACGAGCTTTTCCGCACCGTCGTCTCCTGCAAGTACTACGCGCCGCGCGGGTGGAAGAACAAGAATAAGATGCTCACGAAGTACGAGGGGGCGATCGGCGTCAAGACGGGCTACACGGTGCGGGCGGGGCGGTGCCTCGTGACCTGCGCGGAGCGGAACGGAATGCGGCTTGTAAGCGCCGTTCTATGCTCTCCCGAAATGTACGAGCGCTCGGCGGAACTTCTCGACGGCGCCTTCTCCCGCTATTCTCTCGTAAAACTGTGCGACAAGAACAAACCCTTCGAGGGGCACCGTGTCCTCTCCGATTTCACCTATCCGCTCACCGCGGAGGAGAGAGGGAAGGTAAAGATCACGGGGCTTTCGGTGATGCCGCTCCCGTCCTTCTCGGGAGAATTTGCAGGGCAGATGATGATCTATCTCGAAAATGACTTGATTTTTTCGCAGAATTTGTATATCATGTAGAAAAGGAGAGCGGCATTGCCGCAATGTTTTTTCATGCGTATCAACAAGTTTCTTGCGGAACAGGGGGTCGCCTCCCGCAGAAAGGCGGACGAACTCATCGCGGAGGGGAGGGTACTCCTCAACGGGAAGCGCGCCGCCATGGGGGACGACGTGGGGGAGAGCGATCGCGTCGAACTCGACGGCAAGATCCTCTCGCACAAGGTAAAATACGAATATTATCTTCTCAACAAGCCGAAGGGGTGCGTGTGTACCGTCTCCGACGACAAGGGCAGAAAGACGGTCATGGACCTCCTTCCCGCAGGGGCGGGGAGGGTCGTTCCCGTGGGGCGGCTCGACTACGACACCGAGGGGCTTCTCATCCTCACGAACGACGGTGAGCTTTCCTACCGCCTCACCGCGCCGCAGAGCGAGATCGCAAAGACCTATCTCGTGCGCGTGGAGGGGGGGGTGACCCCCGTCCAACTCAACAAACTCCGCGCGGGCGTGGAAATCGAAAAGGGGGTCGTCACGGGGAAGTGCAAAGTGACCGTGACGGAGACGAACAAGAGCTTCACGAAACTGCACGTCACCCTCACCGAGGGAAAGAACAGGGAGATAAGGCGCATGTTCGAGGCGGTCGGGAAGCCCGTGGACTTTCTGAAGCGCATCAAACTCGGAGAACTCACCCTCTCCGGTCTCGACCGCGGCGCCTGCCGTAAACTCACCCAAGAGGAAGTCTATTACTTAAAAAATCTTTGAGAACGCTATGGGAAAGATGAAAGACCGCATGCACACGGGGGAGATCTACGACCCGACCGATGCGGAGATCGTGGCGCGGCAGACCAAACAGCTCGAGCTTTTGTACGAATTCAACCGCACCCGCCCCTCGGAGGGAGCGCGGCGGCAGGCGCTCCTCAAGGAGATGTTCTCCGAGATCGGCGAGGGGTGCTATATCGAACCGCCTCTCCATGCCAATTTCGGCGGGAAGCACATCCATTTCGGAAACTTTGTCTACGCCAACTTCAACCTCACCTGCGTGGACGACACGCACATCTATGTCGGCGACCGCACGATGATCGGTCCCAACGTCACCCTCGCAACGGGGACCCACCCCGTCCTGCCCGAACTGCGCGAAAAGGGGTATCAATACAACCTGCCCATCCGCATCGGCAAAAACTGTTGGCTCGGGGCGGGCGCGATCGTCCTTCCCGGCGTCACGATAGGGGATAACACCGTCGTCGGGGCGGGGAGCGTCGTGACAAAAGACTTGCCTGCGGACGTCGTCGCCGTCGGAAACCCCTGCAAAGTTTTGCGCAAGATCGGCGCGCGGGACAGGGAGTTTTACTTCCGCAACAGGAAAATCGATTGGGAGAATCTGTAATTCAGACTACGCAAAAGGACCGCCCGAACGGACGGCCCTTATTCTATACAAGATTTACATGCTGCGCAGCAGCCCCACGACTTTGCCGAGGATGAGAACTTCCGCGCCCTCGGGGGGGAGGATATCCTCCATCGCGGCGTTCTCGGGGTGCAGGACGATCCTGCCGTCCCGCTTGAAGAAGCGCTTCACCGTTGCGCCCTCGGAGATCCCGTCGTCAAAGAGGGCGACGACGATATCGCCGTTCTCGGCATTCTCCTGCCTGCGGACAATGATCTTGTCCCCGTCGAAGATGCCCGCGTCTATCATGCTCTCGCCGCGCACGCGGAGCATGAAGAGTTCGTCGCCCTTGAATTCTCCCGCGGGGAGGGTGTAGTACCCGTCGTAATTCTGCGCCGCAAAGATCGGCTGGCCGGCGGCAACGGCGCCGAGCAGAGGCACGCGCACGTTTTCACCCGTGTTTACGGCAACGGCGCGCTTCTTGTTCTCCGCCTTATTGAGAAGCCCCATATCGCGGAGCCTGTTCACATAGTCATACGCCGTCGCCGTGGACTTGATGCCGAGGTCGCGGCACATATCGCGCACGGTAGGGGGGAAACCGTTCTCATCGCTGTAACGGTTAATGTAGTCGAGTACGCCGTAAAGTTTGCTTTTGTCGAGCATGATTCTCACCTCTGAAGTCATTATAGCACATTCCTTTTCAAAATGCAAACAAACGTTCCATATTTTCCGAAAATTTTTTCGGATTTTTCTTGATTTTTTTTGAAAAGGGGACTATAATGGGGGACATGGAAACGAAAATGTGCGTCCTTTACGACGGGAAAGAGTGCGACGGCTGTCTCGAGTGCATGGTGTGCGATCTCGACCCCACGAAGATCTGCGACAACTGCGGCAAGTGTCTCGATATCAAAGACTATGCGACGATCAAGATCGACAAGGTCATAACCGACCCCGACGAGTATCAAGAGTAAGAAAAAGTCCCCCAAGCGAGGGGACTTTATTTTTTTGCAAATTTTTGAAATTTACGGGCTTCCTCCGCGGGGATGAGCGCCTCGATCTCCGCGCCGAGATCGTTGTAGGTAACCTTCCGCTCCGTGATGAGGGGGCGGAGGGCGGAGTATTCCGCCATGTCCGCATAGGGGACGGAGAGGCGGGCAAGGACGAAGTCGTCTTTCAGCGTCTCGAGAATGCGCCGCTTGAGTTCGCCGAGTCCCTCGCCCGTTGCGGCGGAGATGCGCACCGCGCCGCGCGGGGCGTAGGCGGAAGGCTCCAAATCGCACTTGTTCATGACGACGAGATAGGGCGCGGAGAAGCCGAGTTCTTTTAAGGTGGTAAGGGTGGTGTCGAGCTGGCGTTCGCAGTCGCCCGAGGCATCGCAGACGATGAGCGCGAGATCGCAGCACAGGGCGCTTTCGAGGGTGGATTTGAACGCCTCGATGAGGTGATGGGGGAGATTTTGCAGAAATCCCACCGTATCGATCAGAAGGAAGGGGATATTCTCGACGGTGAAGGCGCGGGCAGTGGGATCGAGGGTGGCGAAGAGGGCGTCTTTTACGAGGACCTCCGCTCCCGTGAGGGCGCTCATGAGGGTGGACTTGCCCACATTGGTGTAGCCGACGAGGGCAATCGTGCGGACGCGGTCCTTCTTCCGCCGCTCCGTGAGGAGTTTTCTCCGCTTCTCCGTCTCCGCGAGCCGTCCCTCGAGGGCACGGATGCGGGCACGGATATGCCGCC
>CANRFW010000013.1 GCA_947630035.1 uncultured Clostridia bacterium
AACAACGAAGTCTCCTACCTCGGCGTCTACACCGATGTCATCGTCACCGATAAGGCGCAGATGGGTACGTTTACGGAAAAGGACGACTTCCTCTTTTACAAGTCCGCGGCGGGGAAGAACTACCTCGTCTGCTATGACGGCGACACCGCCGACCTCACCCTTCCCGCGACTGCGCCCGACGGCTCGAAGTATGTCGTCCACGGGTATGCCTTCGACACTTTGGACTTCGATCTCATTTCCGTGACGCTCGGGGACGGCGTGACCGCGCTCGGCTACGGCGCGTTCGGCGAATGCGACAAACTCACGTCCTTTACGTTCGGAAACAGCCTCGAAAGCATCGGCGACTACTGCTTCAACAGTACGCCCCTTCTCACGGAAGTTTCCTTCCCCGCGAGCCTCACCTATATCGGTAACAGGGCGTTCTGGACAAACGACCCCGCAAAGGGTCTCCAAAGGGCGACCTTCGCCGAGCCGACGGGCTGGACGCGCAGCGGAGATTCGAGGACGCCCGTCGACCTCTCCGACCCCGAGCAAAACGCGCAATACCTCGCGCACACCAAAGGCGAATTGACCAGCTATTGGCAACGCACGGCGGACTGACGCTCCACGATCGCGGGCCTCTTCCCTCATTCCGAACCGCCCCGCTACGTCACGAACCGTCCTGCTACGTCATTCCGAACGGACGTGAGGAATCTCGTTCTTGAGATTTCTCCTCCCTTCGGTCGTCGGAATGACGTGCGGAGGGCGAACCCTCACCCCTACCCCTCCCCCTCACGTAGGGGGAGGGCTTTCTTTGGGGCCGCCGCGCCCCGCAAGCCTTCCCCCTTCGGGGTTCGCAAAGGCCAAAGGCCTCCCCTTTCCCAAAGGGGAGGCTCTCCCGCTCGCGGGAGTGGTGGGGATTGACGGTTATTCTATTTCCATCCCCATCCGTCACGGCAGAGCCGTGCCACCTTCAGCACAAGGCACGCCTGCGGCGCCCTTCCAAAGGAAGGGTAAGGCTTACGCTATGGTAACATAAAAAGCGCTTCGCGAGACGAAGCGCTTTTTATGCAATTTATGAGTTTTCCTACCCCATGTCATAAAAACTTGCGGTTTTTCTTACCCCATGTCATAAAAACTTCATGAGTTCTTCGAACATTTTGTCCGCGGAGACAACCGTTTTGAACCGTATCGGCTTGTACCGCACAGACTTGATCGCCTCGGGCACCTTCATCGCCGTTAAGAGATTGATGCGCTTCACGCCCTTGAAGGAGTCCTTCACGTCGTTCCCCGTGAGGGCGTACAACACGTCTTGCGGGCACTTGTAGGGGCTTGCCGTGGAGACGACGACCATCTGCCTCTTCTCGGCGGCGGGATCGTCTTCCCGCTTCCTCGCGTACTGCTCCGCGACGTGCATGGCGACCCCCGTGTGGGTGTCCATCGGGTAGCCGTAGTCGGTGAAGAATTCATAGATGCACTCCACCGTGTCGTCCTCGCTCGTCCACCCCGCGTAAAAATTCTCTTTGAGTTCTTTCAGCTCCTCGGCGCGGAGGGTGTACTTCCCCGTCTGCGCAAGGGAGCGCATGCGCTCCGCCGTAAGCGCGGCGTCCCGCCCCGAAAGCTCGAAGAGAAGCCGCTCGAGGTTGGAGGAGACGAGGATATCCATGGAGGGAGACATGGTGCGGTAGAAGGGGCGTTTCCTGTCGTAAGTGCCCGTACGGAAGAAATCGGTGAGGACGTTGTTGGTATTGGAGGCGCAGAGGAGAGTGCCGACGGGCAGCCCCATCTTCTTTGCGTAGTACCCCGCGAGGATATCGCCGAAGTTGCCCGTGGGCACGGCGAAGTCCACCCTGTCCCCCATCGCGATCTGATCGGAGGAAACGAGGTCGAGATAGGCGGAAAAGTAGTAGCAGATCTGCGGGGCGAGCCGCCCGAAGTTGATGGAGTTCGCCGAGGAGATGCGGTACCCCTTTCCGGCGATTGCCGCCCTGCACGCCTCGCTCCCCATGATCTTCTTCACGCCCGTCTGACAGTCGTCGAAGTTGCCGCGCACGGCGGTGACGGAGACGTTCTCCCCGTCCTGCGTACACATTTGCAGCTTCTGCATTTTGGAGACGCCGTCCTCGGGATAGAAGACGGCGATCTTCACGCCCTCCTTGTCCGCAAAACTTTCGAGGGCGGCTTTGCCCGTATCGCCGCTCGTCGCCGTGAGGATGAGGATCTTCTCCTTTACGCCGCACAGCTCGCACCCCTTGCGGAGAAGATAGGGCAGCACGGTGAGCGCCATATCCTTGAAGGCGCAGGTGGGGCCGTGGAAGAGTTCGAGGATGAACATGCCGTTCTCCACCTTGACGAGGGGAGCGGGGTCCCCGCCCTCAAAGGAGGCATACGCCTTTTTGAGTTCTTCCAAAAGCTCCTCCGCGGGATATTCCCCGAGGTATTTTCCGAGGATGAGGGCGGCGCGCTCGGGATAGTCCATGCCGAGCATCTCCTCCATCTCCTCCGCCGTGACCTGCGGAAAGGAGACGGGTACGAACAGCCCGCCGTCTTCGGCGATCCCCTTTACGATCGCCTCCGCGCCCGTTACCTTCCCCTCTCCTCTCGTGCCGATAAATTCCATGCTTCTCCTTTTTCAATTCCAAACGTCCCGCGCGGACGCGGGACGGTGGAACGGCGGATGATGTTTTTTCTTCTCTTACAGGTACTTCTTCGCGAAGTCGGGCAGTTCCTCCTCCGCACAGCTGCAGGTGATCCACAGCTCGATATTGCGCAAGTCGGAGATCTTCTCGAGCATGTAGAAGAGCTGCGCCATATCCTTGATCGCCTTTCCCGCGATGCGCGCCACGCCGTCTACAAAGACGTATTCGTTGTCGTAGCTGCCCGCGATGACTCCCTTGATGAATCCGCACAGCGCCTCTTCCCCCGCGACCGAGTAGTCCGTCACGTCGATGAAGCGGATGAGGCGGTTCACGTCGTACATATATCTCTTGGTATCGGTGATGAAGATCAAATGTCCTTTGGCGCCCGCGACCGCTCCGTTCGCGACCTCGATCATGCGCTTGGTTTTGCCGCTGCCTTTGGGTCCGCAGATGATTTTGATCATGATATCCTCCTTGCCTTACGGCGTTTGATTATCTTTATTATACAAATCTTCCTCCCCTTTTTCAAGGGGTTTCGCAAAATTTCGGAAAATAATTTTACACGAGCGTCATGAGGAAATCGTCGATACGGTCAAGCCCCTCGAGCATGTCGTCCATCGAAAGGGAATAGGAGAGACGCACGCAGTCGTCCGCCCCGAATGCCGCCCCGGGGACGACGGCGACCTTGGCCGCCTCGAGGAGCGCCTCCGCGAAACTCACCGAATCGTGAATGAGTTTCTCCCCGAACTTCTTCCCGTATACCCCGCTGACGACGAGCATGGCGTAGAATGCCCCCTCGGGGATGATGCAGTAGGCGTCCTTCATGTCCGAGACGCGCTCGATCATCGCGAGCCGCCGCCTTGCGAACCGCCCCACCATCTCGTCCACCGCCGCCTCGGGATAGGTGAGAGCCTTGAGCGCCGCATGCTGCGCGACGGAGTTGGGGTTGCTCGTCGCATGGCTCTGGAAGGAATCGATCGCCCGCGCCACCGCGGGAGGCGCCGCGAGATACCCGATGCGCCACCCCGTCATGGCGTACGTCTTGGAGACGCCGTTCACGGTGACGGTGCGCTCCTTCATCCTCTCCGAACATGCCGCAAAGGAGAAGGGCTTCGTTCTGCCGTACACGAGCTTTTCGTAAATTTCGTCCGAAAGCACCCAGATGCCCGTCTCTTCGCACACTTCGGCGAGGGCGCGCACCTCTTCCTCCGAATACACCGCCCCCGTGGGATTGCCGGGGGAGTTGAAGATGAAGAGTTTGGTTTTCGGCGTGATGGCGGCGCGGAGCTGTTCGGGGGTAATTTTGAACCCCGTCTTCTTGCTCGCCTGCACGATGACGGGCACCCCGCCGCACACTTTCACGACCTCGGGATAGGTGAGCCAATAGGGTGCGGGAATGATGACCTCGTCCCCCTCGTCCACGAGCGCAAAGCACACGTTGAAGATGGAGTGCTTCGCCCCGTTGGAGACGATGATCTCGGAGGGTTCGTATTCGAGCCCGTTGTCCCGCGAGAGCTTTGCGCAGATGGCGCGGCGGAGTTCGATAAGCCCCGAGGAGGGGGTATACTTGGTGTGCCCCGCCCTGATCGCCTCGACCGCCGCATCCGAAATGTAACCCGGGGTGGAGAAATCGGGTTCACCGACGCCGAAGGAGATGACGTTCTCCCCCGCCGCCTTCATCGCCTTTGCCTTTGCGCTGATCGCAAGGGTCTGCGAGGGCGAAATGGTTCTGATCCTCTTTGCAAGTATCTCCATGGCGTTACCTCCGTCAACCGCCCGAGGCGAGGCGGCGCTCCGTCTCCGCGCGGGCAAGCGCCGCGATCATCTCGTCCAGCTCGCCCGAGAGGAAGTTCTGCATGTTATGCAGGGAGAGGCCGATCCTGTGATCGGTGATGCGGTCCTGCGGGAAATTGTAGGTACGGATGCGCTCGCTCCTGTCCCCCGTGCCGACGAGGCTCTTGCGGTTTGCCGCCTCCGCCCCCGCCGCGCGGGAACTGTAGTAATCGTAGAGGCGTGCCTTCAATACGCGGTACGCCTTCTCCTTGTTTTTGAGCTGGCTGCGCTCGTCCTGACAGGTGACGACGATGCCCGTGGGAAAGTGGGTGAGGCGGATGGCAGTCTCCGTTTTGTTGACCTTTTGACCCCCCGCGCCCGAGGAACGGAAGAGGTCGACGCGCACATCCTCCTCCCTTATCTCCACTTCCACCTCCTCCGCTTCGGGGAGGACGGCGACCGTACACGTCGAGGTGTGGATGCGCCCCTGCGACTCCGTCTCGGGCACCCGCTGCACGCGGTGTACCCCGCTCTCGTATTTGAGGTTTTTATACGCTCCGCCGCCGCGGATGTTGACGACGGCCTCTTTCACGCCGCCGAGTTCGGTCTCGTTTAAGTCCACGACCTCCCAGCCGTATCTCTTCCTCTCCGCGTATCCCATATACATACGGTAGAGTTCGTAGGCGAAGAGCGCCGCTTCCTCCCCGCCCGCGCCCGCACGGATCTCGAGGATGCAGTTTCGGTCGTCGTTCTTATCCTTGGGAAGAAGGAGGACGCGGAGTTTCTTGTTCTCCTCTTCGAGGGCGTGCTTTTGGGCGTACCCCTCCTCGAGAAGAAGCTCCTTCATCTCCCCCGTCTCGCCCTCCGCCTCGCGGAAGGCGGCGTTCATCTCCGCCTCGATCTTGAGGCAGGACATGCGGCACTCCGCGACTGCCGAGAGGGCGGCGCGCTCCTTTGCGAGCGCCTGATACCGCTCGGGGTCCGAAAAAACGGCGGGATCGGAGAGAAGATTGCCGATCTCCGTATACCGCCGCACGATCTCGTCTACTTTCTCCATATCAGAACCCGATCTTCACGAACCGCTCCACGCCCGCAAGATCCTTTACGATCATGGCGTAGTCGCAGCGCGTCTTGCTCTGGAAGAGCTTCACGATCTCCCGCGCCTGCCCCTCCCCGCATTCGAGGATGAGAAGCCCGCCGCGGGCGACATACCGCGACGCCTTTTCGGCGATACGGCGGTAGAAATCCATGCCGTCTTCCCCGCCGTCGAGGGCGAGGACGGGTTCGAAACAGCGCACCTCTTTCTGGAGAGTCGCGATCTCCTCCCTCTTCACATAGGGCGGGTTCGCCGTGATGAGGTCGAATTTTCCGTGGATGCCCGCAAAGAGATCGGCCCTTACGAAGTTGACGTTCGCCTTGTTGTGCCGCGCGTTCTCCCGCGCAAGCTCGAGCGCCTCCTCCGAAATATCGGAGGCGGTGATCTTCACCGTCTTATCCTTGGCGCATTCGCAGGCGACGGCGACGGCGATCGCCCCGCTCCCCGTGCAGAGATCGAGCATGCTGTCCCCGTCTTTGAGGGCGGTGACCGCCTGCCGCACGAGGATCTCCGTCTCGGGACGGGGGATGAGGACCCGTTCGTCCACCTTGAACTTGTAGCCGTAAAATTCCATATCCCCGAACACATACCAGAGAGGACGGCCCGTGAGCCGCTCCTCGAAGAGATCGAGGATCTTTTTGCAGTCGGGACGCTTGATGACCCTGTCCTCCCGCAATGCGCTCCGCGGGATATCGAGGGTGAGGCTGACGATCCACTCCGCATCCGCCGTCTCGATCCCCTTCTCCGCGAAGGACTTCTTCATCATCGGGAGAAGTTTGGAGAGCTTGGTATCCGTCGGAATGGTCTTCTCGGGGGAGGAGGGATCCTCGTCCATCTCCTTCGCCTTGTTGAATGCGGCGATGGCACACTCGATCATGCTCTCGTCGGGTTCCTTCGTCGTGAGCATCTGCAGAAGATACCCGGGCGCCTTCAGGGGAAGAAGGACGGGCGAAGAGGTGAGGGAGAGAAGTTTGAGAATTTCATAGGACACCCCCGCCACAACGGGCAGGAGCAAGAGGCGCACAAAGAGGGAGATGAATCTCCCGAGGATGGCGTTGATATGCGCCCACGCATAGAACATATCGAGCGGGACGCCCACGAGGGCAAAGATGAGAATGGAGACGACGAGGACGATGAAGATGAAGGTCGTGCCGCACCTGTCGTGCAGGCGGGAGCAGGTCTTCACGTTCTCGGGGGTGAGGGGCAGCCCGTATTCGTAGCAGTTGATGGTCTTATGCTCGGCGCCGTGGTAGCGATAGGTCTCCCGCAGAGACTTGAAGCAGAGCGTAAAGAGAATATAGAGAATGAAGATGACGAGGCGGAATCCCCCCTCGATGAGATAATACCAGATCTTGTAGTTGTTCTCGATGACGGGCGCGGCATCCGCGATGAGCCCCGTGAAGAGCCACGGGAGGAAGATGAAAAGCCCGACGGCGACGATCACGCCGAGGACGGTTGCGAACCCCGTGACGATATCGCTGAGGCTTACCTTCCACTTCTTCTCCAGCCATTTGGAGAACTTCGAAGGTTCCTCGTCCTCGGGGATGGCGACCTCGGAGGAGCGCAGAAGGCACTGCATTCCGCCGACGAGGGAGGAGCAGAAGTTCACGACGCCGCGCACAAAGGGAAAGCGGGTGATCTTCTTCCTCTTCTCGGGCGGGGTGAGGCGCTTGGCTTCGAGCTGCAGCTCCCCCTCCGAATCGCGCACGGCGAGCGCCATGCCGCACTTTCCGCGCATCATGACGCCTTGGATGACCGCCTGTCCGCCGATATAAGTCCTGTTCGTCTTTTTCTTCATCGCGTATCCGCCCGTGTGTTACGCCCTTCTCCCGCAAAAGATGCGTGCAGAAGGGCAATAAGCAAAACAGCCCTCGCTTGTGGGGCTGTATGCTGTTCAAATATTGTATCTTTTCTTGAACTTATCCACGCGGCCGCCGGTATCCACGAGCTTCTGCCTGCCCGTAAAGAAAGGGTGGCACTTGCTGCAGATATCGACCTTCAGCACATCCACATCCTTCGTTGTCCCCGTCTTGAACGTGGCGCCGCAGGCGCAGACGACCGTCGCTTCGCGATAGTACGGATGGATTTCCGCTTTCATATCGTTCACCTCACATAAGGAATTTTCTTTATTATGAGCCTATTATAACCGTTTTTTTTCTCTCCGTCAACTTATTTTACGGGAAAACGGAAAATTCTTCGCCCCGAACTTTCGTCCCCCCGGGCGGAAGAAAGAGAGCGAAATGCGGAAATTCCGCCGAAACGCTTGCAAAATCCTTTCATCCGCGGTATAATAGAGACGGAAATGCAAAAATTGCCGTTAAGGCACAGGGAGTTTCATGAACGTATTCAAGCTGACCGGCGCGAAAAATCTCGTTATGGCGGAGGAACCCGTCCCCGCGCCCGAGGAGGGAAAGATAAGGGTCCGCATCACCAAGGTGATGCTCGATGCCATGGACTCCGAACTCTACCTCGGCGAAGTGAAGCCGAAGTATCCCCTCATCCCCGGGAAATTTGCGGTGGGGCTCGTCTCCGAAGAGAGCGGGCATCCCCTCTTCCCCAAGGGCTCCCGCGTCCTCCTGCACTCCTTCTTGCCCCGTCCCGACAGCGGCACGGCAAAGGCGGACTTCACCGAGGAGGATACCCTCCTCTGCGGCTACTCCGCCCCCGGCTTTTTGCGGGATTTTGCGATGGTCTCCCCCGACGAGATGACCCCTATCCCCGAATCGGTGGACGATAACAAGGCCCTTCTCGTCCACCATATCGCCCTTGCGAAGGCGGCGGTCGACGAGCTCGAACCCCAGAAGGGGGACCATGTGGCAGTCCTCGGCGCAGACCTCATCGGCATCCTCGTGTGCCAGCTCCTCATCTACCAGCAGGCGGCGCCCATCCTCATCGATACCGACCCCGAGAAACTCGCCTTTGCGAGAAAGTGCGGGGTGTATTACGTCGTCGCCGAAGATGACGACGTCCTCGACAACGTCGGCGGGCTTACGGGCGGCAGGCTCGCCGAGAGCGTGGTCTGCACCACCCGTGCGGACGTCGATCCCGCCCTCCCCTTCCTCGTTGCGGGAAGAGAGGGCAGGGTGGTATTCTGCGGCGCGGCGGAAAGCTCCCGCCCCGTCGACCTCACCCCCGCCATCAGAAAAGCCCTCACCGTGATCGGCGTCTCCGACGGGAGAGACCTCATCGAGACCGCGTTCAACCTCATCGTACGGGAGGCGGTGGACCTCAAGAGCTTCCGCTGCGAATGCAGGAAGGCGGAGGCCGCGGCGGACTTCCTCTCCCGCAAACTTCCCCCCGAAGTGGGGAGGCTCGATACTCTCACCCTCGTTTAATACAGGGGCAAGGGGCGTTTCGCCCTACATATGCGAAAAATAGGCAGGTTCCTCTCGGGAGGCCTCTTTCTCTGCGTTCTCCTTGCCCTCCTCTTTGCGGCGGGGACCGTTGTCCTCACCGTCCTCCTCCCCCGCGTGTTCGCACCGATTGCGGCGGCGGAACGGCTCGCGGCGGCGATTGTTGCGCTCGCTGCCGTAAACGGACGGGAACTTCCCGCCATGCGGACGGCGAAGCTCTTCCTCCTCCTCTTTCCGTGGACGGGGATTTTTTTGTGCCTTCTTCTCAAAAGCCCCCCGCCTCCCGCGCAGCCCCTTCCTCCCTTTTGCGGCAGTGAGACGGAGCGCACCGCCCGCCTTGCGGAAACAATGCCCCTCACGGCGGAGAGCTGCGAATATTTCGGGGAGGGCGAGAACTTCTGGAGAAGGCTCCTCGGCGAGATCGCGGGCGCGAAAGAGCGGGTGTGGCTCCAATTCTACATTGTGGCGGAGGGCTCCCTCCTATCGGAGGTCCTCTCCCTCCTCGAAGCGCGTGCGGCGGCGGGCGCGGACGTGCGCCTCCTCTTCGACGGCTTCGGCTCGGCGGTGACCGTGCCGCGGAACTTTTGTAAAAAATTGAAAAAACGCGGGATCGCCGCGAAAAAACTCCGCCCTCTCCGCTTCCCCGACCGCGCCGCAAACCGCAGGGACCACCGCAAGATCGCCGTTGTGGACAATGCCGCGTACACGGGCGGGGCGAACCTTGCCGACGAATATGCGGGGCGGAAGATCCGCTTCGGACATTGGAAGGATGCGGCAGTGCGGATAACGGGGGATGCCGCCCTCGCCCTTGCCTCCCTCTTTGAGGAGACGTGGACGGGCAAAAGGCGGATTTTCCGACCCCATTCCCCTATTTTTGGCAAAGCGGGGATCCCCTGCGCGGTGTTTTCGGACGACGCAAACCTCCGCTCCGACCGCAAGGGAGTGCGCGTACTTTGGCGCATGATCGCCTCGGCAAAGCGCACGCTGTACTGTTTCACCCCCTATCTCGCCCTCGAAAAGGGGCTGTTCGACTGCCTCTCCGCGGCGGCGCGGGCGGGGGTGGACGTGCGCCTTCTCATCCCACACATTCCCGATAAACGGGCGGTGTTTGCCCTCACGCGGGCGGAGGCGGGGCAGCTCCTTGCGGCGGGGGTGCGGGTGCGGGAGTACACGGCGGGCTTCCTCCATGCGAAGTGCGTCGCGGCGGACGGGAAGTATGCCGCTGTCTCGAGCTATAACCTCGACTACCGCAGTCTCTATTCGCAGGCGGAGTGCGGGGTCTTCTTCGGGGACGAACGGGTGGCGGGCGAGGTCGAGCGGGATTTTCTTTCGGCGTGGGAGACGGGCTGCGAGGTCCGCGTAAAAAAGTCGCCCGTTGCCTTTTTCCTCCGCCTCTTCGCCCCGCTCGTGTAAGATAAGGAGCCATATGGTAAAATTCATCGCAACCGATTTGGACGGCACCCTCCTCGACGGCGAGCGCAAGCTCCCCGCGGGAATGTTCGATCTCATCGGAAAACTCAACGGAAAGGGGGTCCTCTTCGCCCCCGCAAGCGGCAGGCAATATGCCAACCTCGCCCGCTTCTTTTCCCCCGTGAAGGAGAGCGTTCTCTTCGTGTGCGAGAACGGCGCCCTCGTGAAATTCAGGGGGCAGACCCTCTATCTCGACCCCGTGCCCGTCCCCCTCGCGCAAAAGGCGCTCCGCGAGATCCGCCTCCTCCCCGGGCTGTACCCCGTTCTCTGCGGGGAGGAGCGGGCATACATAGAGGACGAGGTCTCCCCCTTTGCGGAGGAATCGCGCGGGGCGTACGATCTCTGCGAAAAGGTGGACAGCCTCGACGACGTCGTCGGGCGGGAAGCGGTGTGCAAGATCGCCGTGTACGACGCATTCGGTTCCGCCGCCCACTGCATCCGCCTCCTGCCGCCCCGCCTGCCCGAGCTTCGCACCGTTCTCTCGGGTGCGCACTGGTGCGACGTCTCCGCCCCCACCGCATGCAAGGGAGAGGCGATCCGCTTCGTGCGGGAGAAATTCGGCTTCCGCCGCGAGGAGTGCGTCGCCTTCGGCGACCATATGAACGACTACGAGATGCTCCTCGAGTGCGGGAGGGCATACGTCCCCGAAAACGCCTACCCGCCCCTTAAAGAACTCGTTGGACAGACGATCCCCTCCAATCTCGAGGGGGGCGTCTTCAAAAAGCTCGAAGAAATTTACATGGAGGTCTCTCTATGAAATATGTGATCGCATCGGATATCCACGGCTCGGCATACTACTGCCGTCTTCTGAAGGAGAGGTACTTTGCGGAGGGGGCGCAAAAACTCATCCTCCTCGGGGACCTTTTGTACCACGGGGCGCGCAACGCCCTCCCCCGCGAATACGGCACCCTCGCCTGTGCGGAGATCCTCAACTCCATGAAGGAGGATATCCTCTGCATCAAGGGCAACTGCGACAGCCAGGTGGACACCCTCGTTCTGGAATTCCCGATCGCGGCGGAGACCGTTCTCATCCCTTTGGAGGGGAAGAACCTCGTTCTCACCCACGGGCACGAGATGCCCGCCTGCCTCGGAAAGGGGGACGTTCTCGTAAACGGACACTTCCATGTGCCCGCCTTCGAAAAGAGAGGAGACTACACCTATGTGAACTGCGGCTCCGTCTCCATTCCGAAAGAGGGATCTCCCCATTCATATCTCGTGCTTGAGGGACATACTTTAACGTGGAAAGACCTCGAAACGGGGGACGTTTTCCTCCGCGCCGAATTGTAAAAAGAAAAAACAAAAATTTTTCAAAAATTTTTCCATAGGCACTTGACATTTCATGGGAAGATGAGTAGAATAAAATTAACTTCAATAATTAAAGGAGAGTAAGTTAAAATGGCAAACAAGAGCGATTACTTTGGGCTGAGCTATATCGTCAGCGTTATCCTGGCGATCATCCCCGTAACTTCGTGGATCTGCGGCGCCGTCACCCGTTTCTCGGAAGGCAAGATCGTCGCGGGACTCATCCGTCTTCTCTTCGGTTTCACCATCGTGTGGATCATCGACCTCATCATGATGATCGTCAGCAAGCACATTCTTCGCCTCATCCCCGTTTAATCGAACAGAGAAAAAACCGCCTCGCTCCGAGGCGGTTTTTTTGTTGCTCTTTTGTACGCGTAATGGATTTTGCGCCCGATACCCGAACCCCCTCCCCTACCCCTCCCCCTTGCGCAGGGGGAGGGCAAGTTAGGCGGGCTGCCCCTTCGAAAGGGGGAGGGCATGAGTAGAAAGCGCGAGGGGGAGGCATGATAGGAGCGAATAACGGGAGAGCGTAGGCGCAAAAGATTTTGTGCGAAGCTATAAAATACTTGCGCGAGCAAAACCACGCTTTTGCGCTGCGCGACCCAATTTGCAACGCCACCGCAGGCTTATTGTTCGTGCAAGCGAATGAGAGGACCAAGGGGGTTTCCCATACGAGAAACTTTCCTCGCGCAAAAGATTGTGCGCCGAGCGATAGAGTTCAACCCCCACCCCTGCCCCGCCCCCTTCAAAGGGGGCAGGTATGAGGCGCAAAAGATTTTGCGCGAAGATAAGTAAAAGATTTTGCGCGAAACTTTTACAAATCGAAGGCGATGGCGGTGAGGTCGTCCGAGAAGTCCCCGCAAAAGCCCGTGAGGGCGGCTTTCAGGCGCTCGATGAACCGCTCGGCGTTCTCCGAACGGGCGAGGATCTCCTCCACCCGCTCCACGCCGAACATTTCCCCGCGCTTGTTGCGGCTCTCGGTCACCCCGTCGGTGAGGAGGACGAGGACGTCCCCGCCCGAATAGCCGATGAACCTGTCCTCATAGCGGAAATCGGGCAGCCATGTGGAGATGGGGGGAGACTTCATCTCGATCTCGTCTATCCCCTCCCCGCTCTTCAGAAGGAGGGGGGCGTTGTGCCCCGCCACGCAGTAGCAGATCTCCCGCTTCTTGCGGTCGATCCGCACCGCCGCCGCGGTCACATAGGAGCGCTCGTCGAGGTTGAGTTCCTGAAATTTGAGGTTGAGGCCGGTGAGGGCGCGGGCGGGAGACCCCTCTCCCCTATCCCACCCCGCCTTCACGAAGGCGGAGAGCATGCCCGCGGCGACCCCTTTGCCCGAGACGTCGGCAAGGAAGCCCATCGTCTCGCCCCCCTGTTCGTACACGTCGGGGAGGTCCCCGCCGATCTCGCGGCAGGGGATATACATAAAGGAATAGGGCGCGCCGTTCCCCCCCTTTGCGGGCGGGAGGAGACGCTGCTGGATATCCTGCGCGGAGTGCATCTCGCGGGCGATCTCCGCCTCATACGCCCCGTCCGCCACGCCGAGGTAATACCTGCCGAGGGGGCGGACCTTCATGCGGAGGGAGACCGTGCCCTCCTCCGCGCGGAGGATGAGTTTGCGGAACGCCGTGCCCTTGTTTTTCTTGGCGTCGACGAAGAGGTTGCGGAGGGTGCAGTAGGCACAGCGCACCCCCTCGCCGCAGGCGCCCTCCTTTACGTCGCAGCGGATGACGTCGCGAAAACTCCCCTTTTCCGCCGAGGCGGAGAAGAAGGCGCGGAAGGCGCGGCTACAATAGCGCACCCGCAAATTTTTATCCACGACGATCGCCGCCGCGGGTAAACTATCGAGGATGGATTTATAGAGCTTCATTTCAGCCTCGGAACATATGCAGCTTGCCCGTTACCACTTGAATGTGCAGGGAATCTATCTCGCGGAGTTCGCCGTCGAATTGGGCGAACTCTCTCTTTTCGGGGACGATCTCCGCCTCCGTACAGGTGACGCGGTGGGCGATCTTCTGCTTCATGAGTTTCCCCCGCATGAGCCGCACAAGCTCGATGGGGATCTTGATGCGCTTGGGGCAGTCTACGACGACAAACTCCATCTTCCCGTCGTCGATGACGGCCTCGGGGCAGAACGGAATGCCGCCGCCGAAGTGCCCGCCGTTGCATGCCGCCGCGATGAAGGTGGAGTATTCCGTCCACTCCCCGCCTTCGACCCTCGTCTTTATCCTGATCGCCTTGAATTTACACAGGGAAGCGAGAAGCCCCCTGAAATATTTTCCCTTCTGCGTTCCCTTCATCTTCCGGCAGCGGCGGAGGATATCGGCGTCGATGCCCAGCCCCGCAATGTTGATGGAGCGCATCCCGCCGCACTGAAGATAGTCGACGGGTCTCGGCTCGCCGTGCAGGATAAGATCGAGGGCGGCAAGCCCCTGCGGGATACGGGCAAAGGCGGCGAAGTCGTTCCCCGTGCCCGCGGGCACCAATCCGAGGACGGTGTTTGCGGGATCGGTAAGCCCGTTGAGTACCTCGTTGAGGGAGCCGTCTCCCCCCACGGCGATGATATATTTTTCTCCCGCGGCGGAAAGGGCCTCGGCGTATTTGCGCAGGTCCCCCTCCTTTCCCGAATAGAAGATACGGTACCCCGCGCCTTCCTCTTTGAGCCTCTCCTCCATCTTCCCGAGCAGCTTTTTTATCTTCCCCTTTCTGGCGTTGGGATTCACGATGAAATTGAGCATCCCTTCTCCTCCGTAGATCTTCTTGCGTTTATTATACAATATCCTCGCGGGAATTGCAATTTTTTTCGGAATTTGTTATAATGAAATCATGAAAATTTTTCCCGACAACTCTTTCTCCGAGAAAATACCCCCCTCTCTCCGCCGTCTCGCAGAGAAGTGCCCCCGTCCCCTCTACCTCGTGGGCGGGAGCGTGAGGGACTATCTCGCGGGCGATCTCTCCTCCCGCGCCGACTGGGACCTTGCCTCCCCCTGCACGGAGGAGGAACTTCTTGCCGCCGCAAAGGAGTGCGGGCTTTCTCCCCGCGCCGTGTATGCGAACACGGGCACCGTAAAACTCAAAGGGGAGGACGAATACGAGTTCACCCGCTTCCGCTCCGACCGCTATGTGCGGGGCAGGCATACCCCCGAGGAGATCTTCTTCACCGAGGATATCCTCCCCGATGCCCGCCGCCGCGACTTCCGCGCGAACGCCGTCTATTTCGAGATCGGCACGGAGAGGTTCGTCGATCCCCTCGGCGGCATCGAGGATATCCGAAATAAGGTCCTCCGCACCGTTGCGCCCGCCGAAAAAGTGTTCGGGGAGGACGGGCTGCGGCTCGTCCGCCTCGCGAGGATCGCGGCGCAGACGGGGTTCTCCCCCGATGAGGAATGCCTTGCGGGGGCGAAAAACAACGCGGCTCTCATCCGCGACATTGCGCCCGAGCGCATCTTTGCGGAATTGGGGCTTCTCCTCACCGCCGACAAAAAGCGGGGGGACGAAACCGCCCCCTACCGCGGGCTGTGCATTTTGCGGGAGACGGGGGTCCTCAAAGAGATCCTGCCCGAACTCGCCCTCGGGGACGGCATGCCCCAGCGGGCGGATTTCCACGATCACGACGTCCTCGAACACACCTTCCGCTGTGTGCGCTACGCCCCCGCGGATGTGCGCTGGGCGGCCCTTCTCCACGACGTCGGCAAGCCCTCTTGCTTTTTGAAAAACGGCAACTTCCACGGCCACGACGCGGAGGGAGCGCGCATTGCGAGAGAGATCCTCCTCCGCCTCAAGGCGCCGAAGAGCCTCACCGAGGAGGTCTGCACCCTCGTCGCCCTCCACATGCGGGACCTCGACGGGAAGATGAAGACCGCCAAAGTGCGGCGGGCGCTCCTCTCCTCGTACCCCGTTCTCGAAAAGCTCTTCGCCCTCAAACAGGCGGACTTTTCCGCGAGCAAAGACGACCTCTCCCCCGCCCCCGTCGTGGTGAAATGGAGGGAGATATTTGCCGAAATGCAGAGGGAGAGGTGCCCTTTTACCCTCCGCGGGCTTGCCGTGAACGGAAACGATCTCCTCTCTCTCGGCGTCCCGCGGGAGAGGATCGGGGAGATCCTTTCCGCTCTCCTCCTCTTCTGTGCGGAGGACGGGGCGCGCAACACCCCCGCCGTTCTCCTCGCACGGGCGGCACGCCTTGCGGAACTTCCCGCGGAAGATGCGGAAAACAAATAAAACTGCGCCGATTCTGTTGCATTTTTCACTCTCTTGTATTATAATGGTTTTACTTGCGGGCGGGCACGCGCAAGACGCCCGCGGGAGGACGGTATGTCGAAATACGCACATATAAGAAGACTGGAAATGGAGCTTGAGCGCGAAAGGCGCAAGGGCGTCCGTGTGAAATACCTGCCGAGGAGCTTCCTCTGGAATGTGCTGGCGGTGACGCTCGCCTTCCTCCTCGGGCTTTTCTTCGCGCTCGCGGGGCTGCTCGGGGTGGGATTTTTCTTCCTCGCCAAGCCCATAAACACCTTCATTCCCAACTACGAACTCTATCTCCGCGAAGACTACGCGAAGAAGTCTTTCCTCGACCTCACGGGCGACGTGACGAAGCTCGTGCAGGAGATCGCGGGCGGGGGCGGGGAATTCACCCTCTCCACCATCGACGAGATCACCCCCGCTCTCAAAAACAGCCTCTCCCCTCTCACCGATTCCCTTGCGGGGATCGGCGTGGAGATCGATCTCGATACCTTCATGGCGACCCCTTTAAGCGGCATCGGCCCCTATTTTAAGGACGACGTCCTCATGAAGACGCAACTCGGAAAGGTCCTCGGCGTTGCCCCCGGCGGGAACTCCCTCATGCTCTCCCTCTGCTACGGCGAGGAGGGCACGGACTACACCTTGCAGGAGACGGAGAACGGGACGGAGATCGTAATGAACGAGGGCAAGAGCCCGACGACGATTGCCGACCTCCTCGGCGAACAGGGGGGCCTCATGGACAAATTCACGGTGGAGGCCGTCCTCGGCGTGAGTGCGTCCTCCAACGCCGCCATGCGCTACCTCGCCTACGGCACCGAGGGCACCAACTATAAAATCGAAAACGTGGAGGGAGAGGACAGGATCGTCATGCTCGTCAACCCCCTCACGCAGGAGCCTTTCCGCAAGAAGAAGATCTCCGACCTCATCGCGGACGGGGCGACCGCCATCGACGACGCGAAGATCTCCGACCTCATCGATACGGGATCGGACAGCGGGATCCTGAATGCCATCAAGGATTGGCGGATCGCAGACCTGAAACAGCAGGCGCGCATCGAACGGCTGAAGATCGGGCAGGTGGTGGACCTCGGCGGGGCGACCTCGCGGCTGATGAAGGCGATCGCCGACTGGCGCATCAAGGACCTCACCGACCAGAAGAAGATCGACTCCCTCACCCTCGGCGACGTTCTCGAGGTGGACGAAAGCTCCCCGCAGCTCCTCCGCGCACTCGCGGATACCCCCATCGGGGAGATCGGCGAAAAGGCGAACAATCTCCGCCTCGGCGACCTCATCGACGCCGGGGAGATCGCGGGGAACAAACTCCTCAAAAACCTCGGCAGAAGTTCCCTCTCCACCCTCGCGGAGGACATCGCGAACCTCTCCGTAAAGGACGTGTTCTCCGATGAAATGTACCTCCACATGCCCGTAAAAGAGGGCAAATACGCCTCCTACCGCGCCTTCCTCGACGCCTACGACCACTCCGCCGAAGACCATGCGTATATGCCCTACGTCAACCCCGACCCCGATACCGTGGCGGAGTACACGGAGCTGTACCGCTACCAAAAGGGTAGCGCCAAGGCCCCGCTTCTCTTCGGCTTCCTCGGCGAAAAGGACGGGCAGACGGCCGTCTTCGAAGACGGCGAAGTGTACGGCAAGAGCGGAGAATACTATGCCGAGCAGTCCCTCACGGTGACCCCCGTCTACACCTATAAGCGGGTGGACTTCGAAAACGGCGGGGCGGCGGCAGAAGCCGACTACGCCGCGGAACTGCGCGGCGGCTATATAAACGGCAACGTGTACGGCGAAGCGGACGAGGCCGCGGAAGGCCACGCCTATGTGCGGGAGAACGGGGAGATCGTCCGTTACTATCCCGAAAAGGAAGAGTGGGCGGACCCCGCGGGCACGAGAGAGAGGCGCTGCTATCCCCTCCTCTCGGACGGCTACGGCGTGTATTGCATCATCGCGACATTGGACGGAAAGCAGGTGCGCGTGGACTTCGACGAAGTCATAACGGGCTATACGGCGGGCGGGCAGTCCCTCACCCTCGGCGAGAACGGCGGCGCTATGTATGAAGGAAAGGAGAAGACGGTGTATTCCGTGCATGCCGAGGACGGCAGCGTAACGCGGCATATCGTACTCCGCATCCCCGTGGAAGAGGGCTACTATGAGGAGGAAAACCCCTCCGTCAACACCCTCGGCTCCACCCCGTCCGACGGGCTTGACGCGGGGAACGTGGAGACCTATTGGACGGCGACGTGGACGGAGGCGGGCGTACAGCACGAGAACGAGGAAGTGGACCGCTATCTCGACGGCATCTGGTACCTCCTCCTCGGCGGGACAGTGTACGGCGATGACGGAAAAGTGCAGACGATCATCGACAAGTCGGATACCCCCGTCCTCGATATGGCGAGCCTCGTCACCGACACGGCGGCCCTCATCAGCGAGACGCCCCTTTGGGAACTCTACCTGCACGGCGTCATCAAGGCGGACCCCTACTCCGTCGTCCACGGCGTCGGGCACAACCTGAACGAACTCACGATCACGCAGGTCATCGCATACGCGAAAGACCCCGGGGGATTCAGCTGGGGATCCTGAAAATTTCGGAAAAAAGTGTGCCGAAGCGGAGAAAAACCCGTTGACTTGTTTGTCCGAATATAGTAAAATAGACGTTACAAAGCCTTGCATGCCGAAAAGGCATGCCGAATAAGACCGGGAGGTAAAATATGCAGAAGTACGAAATGCTGATCCTGCTGAAGAGCGATCTCGAGGAGGAAGCACGGGAGGCGGAACTCAAAAAGTACGCCGATATCGTTGCATCCTTCGGCGGCAGCGTCGAGTCCACCGACAAGTGGGGGGTCAAGAAGACCGCCTACACCGTCAACTTCAAGACCGACGCTTTCTATGCGCTCATAAAATTCAGCGCGGACGGAAAGGCAGTTGCGGAGCTTGACCGCGTTGCGGGTCTCTCCGATGCCGTTCTCCGCCGCATAATCACCAAAGTAAAAGAAAAATAAGAGGTACAAAAGCGTGAATAAGGTGTTTTTGATCGGGAATCTTACGCGCGACCCGGAGCTTACCGAAACGGCGGGCGGGGTCAGCGTATGCCACTTCGCCATCGCAGTCAACAGACCCTATACGGGCAGCGACGGCGAGAGACAGACCGACTTTTTCAACGTGACCGCATGGCGCGGACTCGCGGACACCGTCGCGAAATACACCAAGAAGGGACACAAAGTCGCGGTGACGGGAAGCGTGCAGATCCGTAACTATGAGGACAATCAGGGCCAGCGCCGCACGGCTGTGGACGTGATCGCGCAGGACATTGAGTTCCTCACCGCAAAGAGCGCGGGCGGCGGCGACGATTTCTACGAGAACGCCGCACCCGAGAAGAGCGCGCCCAAGAAGAAGCCCGCTCTGCAGACGTTCGACGACGACGGGGATATCCCCTTCTGAGACGGACACAAATTTAATTTATTCAAGGAGATTCGATCATGGAAGAGACCGTACAGACCCCCGCCGAAGAAAAGACCGAACTGCAGGAGACCCCTGCCCGCGAACCCCGCGGCGACAGAGAGCCTCGCGGCGACAGGGAACGCCCCAAGAAGGGCTTTAAGGGCAAGGCCTACAAGAAAGTCTGCCTGTTCTGCCAGGAGAAGTCGGAGATCGACTATAAGGACGTTGCAAAGCTCAAGAAGTTCGTCGCCGAAGGCGGGAAGATTTTGCCCCGCCGCATGACGGGCACCTGCGCCCAGCACCAGCGCGCCCTTGCGATCGCCATCAAGCGCGCGAGGATCGCCGCCCTCCTGCCCTTCAAAGCAGACTGAAAACAGGTATGAAAAGCCGCCCTCGGGCGGCTTTTTTGTTGCGCTTTTTTATGCGGCTCCTCCCCCTTGGATCCCCCGTTTAGGAAAGCTGTCATGCCGCTTTTGACGCTCTGCCGCGTCACCCCTCGACTGCGCTCGGGGTGACGTACACATACATACCGCCGACGACCTAACACGTCTCTCCCAACGCTCTGCCGCGTCGCCCCTCGACTGCGCTCGACATGACGTATGGTACGTTCGGAATGACGTATGGAATGCGGCATGGCATATGGAACACGGCATGGCGTATGAAACGCAATCAGCGCGGTTGCGTTTTTCTATTGTGCCGTACACGAAAAAACCGACCCCATTGGTCGGTTTTGCGGTTTTTTCAGGATTCGGGATTGCCGAAAAATTCTTCGTAAACGGCGCGGATAGTGCGCTCGTATTGCGCGTTCTCCACCCCGACAATGATATCGATCTCCGAAGAGCCTTGGTCGATCATGCGGACGTTCACCCCCGCGCGGGCGATCGCGTCGAACAGGCGGGCGGAGATACCGATCGTCCTGCTCATGCCGTGCCCCACGACGGCGATGAGGGCGATATCGTTGAACACCCGCATGGAGTCCGGCTGCACGGCGGCGCGGATCTCCCCGCACACCTCGTCCAAAACGCCGCCGAGTTCCTCGCTGTCGATAACAAGAGACATTGTGTCGATCCCCGAAGGAATGTGTTCGAAGGAGATCTTGTGGCGGTAGAGGACCTCGAGGACGCGGTAGGTAAACCCCATTTCGGCGTTCATCATCGCCTTTTCGAGGAGGATGACGGTAAAATTCTTCTTGCCCGCGATGCCCGTCACCGCCCTGCCGCCGTAGCGGTAGCGGGAGACGGGGACGATGAGGGTGCCCTCGTCTTCGGGGCGGAAGGTATTCTTGATGCGTACGGGGATATCCGCCTCGCGGACGGGGAAGATGGATTCGCTGTGCAGAACATTCGCCCCCATGTAGGAAAGCTCGCGCAGCTCCCTGTACGAAAGCACGCCGATGCGGGCGGGGCTTGCGACGACGCGGGGGTCGGCGGCGAGAAATCCGCTGACGTCCGTCCAATTCTCATAGAGGTCGGCGCCCACGGCACGGGCGAGGACGGCGCCCGAAATATCGCTCCCGCCCCGCGAAAAGGTCTTTACCTTACCGTCCGCCCCCTCTCCGTAAAAACCGGGGAAGACGGCGCGCTCCTCCTTTAGAACGCGGGAGGCGAGGGTGAAGGTGCGCCCGTCGAGCTTGCCCTCGGGGGTGAATTTTATAACCTCGCGGGCGTCGATAAAGGGCACCCCGAGAAAGGCGGAAAAGAGCTTCCCGCAGAGGTATTCCCCGCGGGAGGCGGTGAAATCGGCGCTCCTTTCCCGCTCGATCTCCGCCGCCGTTTCGTCGAGGAGGGAATCGATGTCGTAGGAGATCCCGAGTTCGCGCGTGATGCTGCGGAAGCGCTCGCGGACTTTTTTGTACGCCTCGCCGCACCTGCCCGTCCTCTCTACCTCGGCGTGCGTCTCATAGAGGAGGTCGGTCACTTTGTTGTCCCCGCCGTACCTCTTCCCGGGGGCGGAGACGACGGCGTACCTCCGCTCGGGATCGCTCGCGAGGATCCCGGCGACGCGGCGGAAGTTGATGCCGTCCGCCATCGAGGTGCCGCCGAATTTGCATACCTTAATCATACCCGATCTCTTTGCACTCCACGTAATACCGCTTGTCGCGCGGCTCGCCGACCGAGAAGCACTTCTTCGGCAGGTTACGCCCCCCCTTGAGGGCGGAAAAGAGGTCTTCCTTTGCGAGCGTCTTTACTACGACGCCCGCGCAGTCCTCCCCCTTCGCAAGAGCGCGGAGTTCCTCTTCGCCTTGGATATAGTCCACCGTGCCGCCGTTTGCCTTCCCGTATTGCGCGAGGATCTCATCCGTCTTGCGGATACAGGCGGCCGCGTCCGAAAGGGTGGGGATGAGGACCTTCCCCTCCCGCTTGCAGGGAATGTTCTTCATGAAAAAGTCGCAGAATGCCTCGGCATCCGTCTCCTTTATAAGCCTGTGGACAGGCTTGAAGACGACGGAGCTATCGTACAGATTGACGAGTTCGGCGAGGGTGAAACGGGCGGGATGGTTGCGCCGCTCCTCCTCCTTTAAGGAAGGCTTTATCTCCTCCCAATACGCCTTTGCCGCCGCCAGCTCGCTATGGCCGTCCGCCACGGCGAAGCACGGCTCGGTACGGGAGCGGAGCATGTGGATGACCTCTTCGGAGAGGTCCTCGGGGATAAAGTAAGCCGAGACATGTCCCCCGCCCTCCATGAGTTCGAAGTCGTAGAGCTTTTCGAGGTCCTCGTCCTCGAGGGCGCGGTTGAGTTTATCGTGTTTGTCCCTGTAAAAGAGCATCGTGCGGGAAAATTCGAGGGGGGCATTCCTGCGGAGGGCGACGAGGGGCGGCAGGCGGGAAGGCTCGATTTCCTCCGAAGAACGGACGGGCGACGTCTCCCCCCTCTCCGAGGAATACTGCTCGAGGTCGACGGAGACGACGATCCCCTTCCGTACCCCCGTCGTCGTGGAGCGCTTTACGAAAAGAAAACCGCGGTTGAGTTTGTCGATCGTCCCGTTTTCGAGGACCTCGTACATACTCTCGCGGATCTTATCATAAGTTTCCTCCCCCGCTTCGGGAAGATAGACTTCGGGAAGAATGCAGCGGAGGGTGGAGGGCGCCTCCCCCACATAGTGCGCGACGTGTTCCCAATACCCCCTGTCCGAGGGAAATTGGTCGCAGGCGATGACCGCCCATTTATCGAAGCCCTCCTCGGGGAGGAAGACGCGCGGAATGCGGAGGCAGCTCTTCATACCGCGTGAACGACGATCGCCGCCGCCACGGCGAAGATGAGGGCGAGGAGCTTGAGAGGGATATGTTTAATAAAGATATTCTTCAAAAAGGTGAGAAATTTCATTTCGTTTTACCCTCCCCGTTGATCTCTTTCCAATAGTAGTCGCGCAAGAAGCGCTTGAGGTTCTCCGAATCGACGTAGCGGGTGATCTCCCCTCTCTTTACGACGGAGACGATCCCCGTCTCCTCCGAGACGATGATGGTGGAGACGTCCGCAACCTCGGTGACGCCGATGCCCGCACGGTGGCGGGTGCCGTAATCCTTGGGGAAGTCCTTCTGGGTGAGGGGCAAAAAGCACCCCGCCGCCTCGATCTTATCCCCCGAGACGATCATCGCCCCGTCGTGCAAGGGAGCCTTGGGAACGAAGATGCCCTCGATGAGCTGGCTCGAAATATTGGCGCCGATGCGCACGCCGCTATCGAGGATCTCCTTGGGGAGATTCCCGCCCGTGAGGACGATGAGGGCGCCGACATTCGCCTTCGAGAGGCTCTGCACCGCCTTGACGATGCTTGCTATGTTCTCCTCCGCGCGGACGGCGCCGACCTTGTTATCCTGCTTCGCGATCCCCGAAGCAGAGGGGGTGCGGGCGGACGTCTTCCACACGGAGCGCTTGATCTCCATGCTGAAAAGCAGGAGGAAAAAGAGCGAGAGGGTCATGAGGAAGAGCCAGAACGCCGTGGCGTTCATGCGGGAAGAGAAGAGGGTGACCGCCCCCATCCCGATCACAAAGAACAGGTAGACGGGGATCAGCTTCTTCGCGTTGTTCTCCGCGAGGATCTTGAAGACGAAGTAGAAGACGAAAAAGAGGAGAACTGCTTCGACGGCGAACGGCCACTCGAAATCGAGAAAGACGTTTTTGATCCCCTCCCATACGTCGCCCGCTCCGCGCAAAGCTGCCGCATTGAGATTCATGGTACTCCTTCCTTGGTAGTTATCGTTCTATATACTATTATTATAGCGGTTACCGCCCAAAAAAGCAAAGCCTTTTCGGTTATCCGAAGAATATTTTTGCGATCGCGGCATAGAGCGCCGCCGTTTTTTGGTAGGCTCCCCTCTTCGACCCGCAGGTGAGTTCGTAGAGACGGAGGTAATATTCCTTGACCCGCTCCCGCCCGAAGCGCGCCGCCGTCTCCCTGTTCTTCTGCACGGCATACGGCTTTATGCCGAGGGAGGCGGCAAGTTCCGCATCGGGAAGGGAGGACGAGGAAACCTCCGAGAGAGTGCGGAAATGGGAGGTGAGAGAGGAGAGAGCGGCGATCTCATCGTACCCCTTCTCGGTGAGATCGGACAAAATCTCCGAAAACTTGGCGAAGTTCTTGCGGGAAGCCGCCTGCGTGAGTTCGTAGATCTTGTACTCCGCGTCCTCCGCGACGTTCTCCTCCACGTCCTTTTTGGTGATCCTCCCCCCTTCGCCGAGGATGAGGCGGAATTTCTCCATCTCCTTTTTCATGCGGGCGCAGTCCCGCACGCAGTAGCGCACAAGAAGGGGCGCCGCGTCCCCGTCGATCTCCAGCCCCGTGTGCCGCGCAAGCCCGAACAGCCAGCGGCAGAGAGGCTCCTCCTCTTCGCGGGAACAGTCCACATACACGATCCCCTTCTTCCGCTTGAGGTCTACTCCCTTCTTCCCGCGGTTGACGATGGCAAGCACCGTCGTCTCGCACGGCTTTTCGCAGTACTTTGAAAAGGCCTCCCACTCCTTTTCGCCGGGGTAGAATTCATACACCCGCACGAAGCGCTTCCCGTCGAAGAAGGGAAGGGTGTAGAGATCGTCGCGGAAGGAGAGGAGCTTGTCCCCCTTGAGGGCCTCGCCGTCCGCACGCAGTTCGTTGAGGGCGGGCTGCGAGAGGGCGCAGGCGGCGCGGAGGCTCTCCACCGCACGGTCGCGGAAGAAGGCATCGTCCCCCTCGATGAGGTAGACGGGGGATAGCCCTTCTTTGAGACTTTTCGGGAGCTGTGAGAATTTCATACCGCGATTATAGCACAACGCGGGCGGAATGGCAAGCAAAAGAGGGCTACGCGAGAGAGATGAGATCGGAGGCGGAGCGGCGGAACACCCCCTTTTCCTCCCCATAGGCGACGCAGTCCCGCAAAAAGCCGAGGAAGCGCTCGCTCCGTGAGGCGGCGGGATAGACCCCGCGCACGACGGCGGGGATGTCCTCCTCCCGCAGTGCGATCCTCTCCTCGACGGCGCCCTTTATGAGGGAGAGCATTTCGAAGACGGTGAAGTCCTCCTTCTCCCTCCGCGGCGGCGCACCCTCCTCCGTGCGGAATCCCCCCGTGAGAGCGCTGCGCCTCTTGTAAAAATATTCCGTCCCCATGACCCGCACCGAGCGGAGAAGACAGCCGTCGATAAGCCCCTCGAGCTTTTTCTCCGCAAGGCGGGAGAAGGGGATGCCGAAGGTCGAGAGGACCCGCTTTTTGAGAAAGGCGCGGGAGATGGGCTCCTCGGTGGAGACGATCTCGCGGATGCGGGCGCGGAGTTCGCCGTCATGCTCCCCTCCCGTGACATACGCCGCACTCTCCTTCGCCGAGGAGGGCACCGCACGGTAGACGCGGGCATACCGTCCCCCCGTCTTTCCCCCTCCCGAAAGGCGGTCGAGCCTCTCCTTTATCCGTGCGATCTCCCGCTCGGAGCGGAGGAAAAATTGGAGGCTCCCCGTCTCCATAAGTTCCCAGCCCGCCCTCTTGAAGAGGGAGACGCGGAGGGCGCGGTCCCGCACCGTATCCTTCCCCTCGAAGAGGATGCCGAGGAGAAACCGCCCGTCCCTCCCGCGCACGGCGACATCGGGGAGGGAGGGATCGCCGCAAATGCAGGCGTAGCCGTATTTTTCGAGTTCGCGGGCGAGGAAGAGGGCCGCCGTCTCCTCCCCCCTTCCCCCGAACGGGACGGGCATGCTCCCCCGCTCCGCGTATTCGAGGAAGGCCTTGAACGCCGCGACCCCCTCCGAGGAGGTGCGGCCTAAATCGATCTGCGCGGAGGAGATCCCCGTAAAGACGAGCATCTCCTCCCTCGCGCGGGAGACGGCGACGTTGAGCCGCCTCGCCCCGCCCGTGCGGTTGAGGGGGCCGAAGTTGTAGGAGAGCTTGCCGTCTCCCCCCTCCCCGTAACCCACGGAGAAGAAAATGCAGTCCCGCTCGTCCCCCTGCACGTTCTCGAGATTCTTGACAAAGAGTGGCTCCTCCCGCCCGTATGCCGCTTTTTCCAGACCCCATGTAGCGATTTTACGGGAAAGCTGCCGCTCGATCTCCTCCTGCTGCGCCTCCGAAAAGGTGACGACGCCCATGCTTTGGCGGGAGGAAGAGGTGAGGAGACGGCGGATGATCTCGTCGGTGAGGGCCTCCGCTTCCCCGCGGTTGCACTTGGAGCCTCCGCGGTCGTAAGTCCCCTTTACGCGCACGAGCTTCACCCTGCTCTCCCCGTTCGGCGAGGACAGGGCGCGGAGGGTCCCCCCGTAAAATGCCGCATTGGAAAAGGCGATGAGGGAGGCATGCCTGCTGCGGTAGTGCCACAGGAGCCTGCGCTCGGGCATGCCCGCCGAGAGGCAGTCTTCCAGGACGCTCGCCGCCTCCCGCGTGCGGAAGAAAGAGGCGGGCGGGAGCTGCTTCAAGTCCCCCACGACGATCGCCGCCTCCGCCCGTGCGATCGATCCCGCCGCCTCTGCCGACGTCATCTGCGAGGCCTCGTCGAAAACGGCAAGCCCGAAGGCGCGCTCGGGCGGGAGGTACTGCGCAACGGAGGAGGGACTCATGATGAGGCACGGGCAGGCGCGGGCGAGAAGGTCGGGAGCGGTGCGGAAAAGAGAGCGGAAACACGCCGTTTCGTTCTTCCCCGTGCGGGAGAGGGCGGCGAATTGGGCGGGGTACTCCTCCCTTTTGGGGAGACGGGCAAGGAGGCGGGCACGGATCTCCCTCCGCGCAAGCGCCTCCGTTTTGCGGGAGAGCGCCGAGAACTTCTCCCTCCCCTCCCTCTCCGCCTCCGCGGTACAGCGGAAGAGACGGGGATCGGCGGAGACATGTTCGAGATACCCCGCCGCGACACTCCGCTCGAAGGATGCGGGCAGGCGGTCGGGCTCGACCGTACCCGCCTCAAGCGCCTCCTTTAAGGGGGAAAGCCCGAGGGAGACAAGCTCTTCCTCCGCCGCGACGAGGGCGCACCGCGCGGGCAGAAGATCGGCACGCTCGATGAGGGCGCGCGCCGTCTCCGCAAGCTCCTCGGGGGGATCGTCCTCCGAGAGGGTGACGCCGAGACGGGAAAGCTCCTCCCTCACCGCACGGAAAGAGGAGATCGCCCGCAAGAGGGCGCGGCAGAGGGACGGGGGCATCTGCACAAAGGCACGGTCGAACGCGTCCGCATCGAAGGAGGAGAACGCCGCCTCCCCCGCCGCATGCAGGGCGCGGAGAGGGCGGAGCGCCGTCTCCCTCGCTCCGAATTTGAGGTAGCCGTCCCTCCCCGTGAAGGCGCGGGAGAGGGGGCAGGCAAGCACCCCGCCGATCGCCTCGTGCAGGTCATAGAGAAGGGGCAGCGCGGCGCGGAGGTCCTTTTCCTCCATGGGGACGGCAGCGGCGCGGGCGAGTTTTTTGAGGACGGTACGGACGGCACGCGTCCCCCCGTCCCCCACGTCCACAATGCGGCGGAATCGCGACCCGTATGCCGAAAGACAGCCGTCGAGCCGCC
>CANRFW010000014.1 GCA_947630035.1 uncultured Clostridia bacterium
ATTTGAACTCCCGGTAAGCTTTTGACCTACACACGATTTCCAATCGTGCTCCTTAAGCCGCTCGGACAACTCTGCAAGCATTCCTATTGTAGCCTATCCCGAGCAAAATTGCAACCGATTTCACCCGCCTTTTCGCATTTTTTGCGAAATTCACCCCCGCCTATTCCTCGCGCGGATGGAAGAGATCGACAAACGCCCGAAGCGCAAACGACATGTTCGCGTTCTTGGAAAGCGCCATGCCGACCGAGCGGGAGGGCATTTGCGGCTCCACGCGGAGTTCGAAGAGGGTCCCCTCGCCGAGACGGCGGGTCGCGTACTCCCGCGGGATGCACCCCACCCCCATGCCGCTCTCCACGAGCTGTTTCATAAGCCCCCAATTATCCACCTCGATGGCGGGCTGGAGGTTGACGCCGTGCCCCTCGGCAAACCGCTCGATCGCCGTCCGTGCAACGGTGTGCCCCTCCATGAGGAGGAGCGGGTACTTCTGCAAGTCCCAAATGGTGAGTTTCTTCCCGCGGAGCTGGGAATAGGCGCTGCCGGCGACGAAGACGTCGTTGAGGACGAGAATGGAATCGGTGATCGCGATCCCCTCTCCGTCCTCCACGGGCAAATTCAGAAAGCCGACGTCGCAGCGGTCCGTCTTCAACTGCTCGATGGTCTTGGGGGAAATATCGGTGAGAAGCTCGATCTTCACCTGCGGGTAGAGATTGTGGTACTCGACGATCTTCTCCGCGAGTACATACTGGAAAATCGTTTCGGAGGCGCCGATGCGGAGGGTGCCCGTGGCGCTCCCCTTGAGTTCGGAGATCTTGCTCTCCACCCCGCCGAGGAGGCGCAGGGCGCGCTCGACGTCCGCAAACACGAGTTCGCCCCCCTGTTTGGAAAGCTCCATGCCCTTGTGCATACGGTTGAAAAGGGGCGTGCCGAGCTGGTTCTCGAGCTGCTTGATGGCCTGCGAGACGGCGGGCTGTGAGATATACAGCTCCTCCGCCGCCTTGGTGAGACTCCCGCAGCGGGCAACCGTGTAAAATACCCTGTAGAGTTCGAGGTTTACCATATTTCCTCCTCCCGCGCGGCGCGCGGTTTCTTCCTTGTTTACTTCCTTTCCTTACTTGCCGACGCAGAACTTCGAGAAGATCTCCCCGATGACTTCGTCCGCCGCCGTCTCCCCGCCGAGGGTGCCGAGGGCGACGCGGGCGAGCCGCATATCCTCCGCGCATAGCTCGAGGGGCAGCCCTTCCTCCGCCGCATGCCTTGCTCTTGCTATCCCCTCTCTCGCCTCTTTGAGGGCGGAAAAGTGCCTCTCCTCCATGAGGAAGACGCCCTCCGTCTCCGCCCCGACGCCGCGCTGAAAGAGCAGGTCTTTGAGTTCCTCTATCCCCTCGCCCGTGTAGGCGGAAACGCAGATTTCGCACCCCATATCACGTTTTTGGTCGCATTTGGCGCATACGGTGACGACGGGCACCCCCTCGGGGAGGACGATCCCGTCCCCCTCTTCGCGGAGGTAGACGATGAGGTCCGCGGCCCTTGCGGCGTTCTCGGCGCGGCGCACTCCCTCTAGCTCCACCTCGTCGTCGCTCTCGCGGATCCCCGCCGTATCGGTGAGGCGGAAGAGGACGCCATGAATCTCCGTCTCCCCCTCCAAGGCATCGCGCGTGGTGCCCGCATGGGGCGAGACGATCGCGCGGTCGTACCCCAAGAGGGCATTAAATAGCGTACTCTTGCCTGCATTGGGCGCGCCGCAGAGGACGACGCTTACCCCCCTTTTGATCTTCTTCCCCACGCTGTATTGCGAGAGGAGTTTCGTAAGCCCCTCCTCCGCCTCGCCGAGCTTTCCGATAAGCTGTGCGCGGGTGTCCCGCTCGAGGTCCTCCTCGGGGAAATCGACGTCCGCCTCCACCCCCGCAAGGCACTCGGTGAGAAGGAGGCGCTGCCGCTCCGTCTCCCTGATGAGTTTTTCGGTGTACAGTGAGTAGCCCGCGCGGACCTCCGCCGCGCTCTCGGCGCCGATCATCGCCGCCATTCCCTCGCAGGCGGAGAGGGACAGCTTGCCGTTTAAGAAGGCGCGCCGCGTGAATTCCCCGCGCTCTGCGGGGCGCGCACCGAGGGATACCGCCCTTTTGAGGACGCCGCGGGCGATCTCCGTACCCCCGTGACAATGGAACTCGACGACGTCTTCCCCCGTAAAGGAGCGGGGGGCGCGGAAGTAGACGCAGAGGCCGAAGTCGCGAAAGCCCCCGCAATCGATCTCCCCCGCATACATTGTGTTGGGGACGAACTCCCCCTTGCGGGAAAACATTTCTCTCGCGAGCGCAAGCACCCCCTCGCCGCTTAACCGCACGACGGCGATCCCGCCGCTTCCCTGTGCCGTGGCGATGGCTGCAATCGGTTCCACCCTCTCCTCCTATAAGCAAGATTGAGCCTTACGGCAATCTTCCATAACCTATCGTTATATCCATTATAGCACGGGGATTTGATTTTGTAAACAGTTTGAGGCATTTTTCCGACAATGTACTTTTGTTCCCTCGACACGCCGCGCCGCCCGCAGCGGCGGGCGGCGCGGCGGTCTCGGGATGACGTGCGGCTCGGGATGACGTGCGGCTCGGGATGACGTGCGGCTCGGGATGACGTGCGGCTCGGGATGACGGGCGGATGGAATGACGGGCGGATGGAATGACGTGCGCGGCGCAGCGGGATAGAGTATGAGAACAACCGCGGCATGCAAAAAGACGGCGCAGAGCGCCGCCTTGCCGTAAAAAAATCAGAAGTCGGAGAACGGGCTGTCGTCGCCGCCCGAGCCTCCCGAAGGATCGCCCGCCTGTCCACCGCCCGAGGGATCATGTCCCCCGCCCGAGGGATCGTGTCCCCCGCCGAAATCGGAGAAAGGCTCCTGCGGTCCGCTGCCGCCCATCGGAGCGCCCCCGTAGGGCGGTTGCCCGTTCTGTTGTGCGCGGCGCGCCGCCTCTTCCCGCATCCTCCTCACATAGGCGTCGTAGTCGACGGGCGCGTTGTTGCGCACCGCATAGAGGCAGAACGCCCGCCCGGGGAGTACCGCCGAGAGGAAGGTAAGGAGGAAGGGACTGCGGATATAATATTTCCTGTACACCGAGTTATACAGCACGCAGAAGAAGAACACGAGGGCAAGACCCAAAAGGGAGGTCACGATATCGAGGGCGCCGAGGCCCGTCTCGTTGGTCAAAAAGTACGCCCAGCGCATGTTCTCGGGCACGAGGTTGAGGTTGAAGACGAGGGAGGTCAGCCCCGTTTCCACGTCCGTGACTTCATCGTAGAACGCGCTCTGCGAGAGATAGATGGAGAGGACGATCGTAAACACGTTGAGGAGGACGTAAAAGATCTCCACGAGCATGGCATACAGCCCCGCCCGCTTCATCTTTGCGCCGAAAACGGAGGCCTCCCCGCCGAGCTTTTGCGCGTAATAGGTATTGAGGAAGGGCACGAACGCCATCCAGCGGTTGCCGATCCCCGCAAACTTCGCCATGCGGGAAAGCCCCAGCCCGCCTATAATGAGGCAGACGAGATAGAGCGCGGCGGGGATCCCGAACACGATGGAAAAATACACCGCATCGGACATGGACGCACCGCCGTAGAAACGGATCATCGTGAAGATGAGCTGCGGCACAAACAGCCATTCGAAAAATTCCATGCTACTCCTTTTCCCCGAAGAGGGGGAAGCCGTAATCGACCTGCTCGAGGGTGAGACCGCGGGCGGGCATCGTCTTCGCGACAAGCCTCCTGTCCCCCGTTTCAAACGCCCTCTCTATATCATCTATACCCTTTCCGCACCCGATCGAAACAAGTTCGCCCGCAAGAATGCGGACCATGTTGTATAAAAACCCGTTCCCCGTGACGGCGATGCGGAAGATCTCCGCCCCCGCCTCCGTCCTCTTTCCGACGGTTATCCCATACACCGTGCGCACCGTCGTCTTCGCCGAGGAGCCTGTGGCGGAAAACGCCTTGAAGTCGTGTTCGCCCGTGAGGAGCCGCGCGGCGCTCCGCATCCTCTCTATGTCGGGGCAGACGGGTACGCGGACCGCGTACCGTTCCAGAAGGGGAAGTTCCGCGGGGGCATGGTAGAAGGTATAGGCGTAGGTCTTCTTTTTGACGGCGCGGGTGCAGTCGAACCCCTCGGGCGCCGCCGCACTCGCGAGGACCCGAAGATCGGGCGGGAGGATGCGGTTGAAGCACAGGAAGAGCCGTTCGGGAGGGACGGACGTCTCCCCGATAAGGTCCGCCACCTGCCCGCGGGCATGGACGCCCGCATCCGTTCTGCCGCTCGCCGAGACCCGCGTGGGCGTGCCGAATATCTCCGCCGCCGCCCGCTCGAGTTCCCCCTGCACGGTGCGCTCCCCCTTCTTCTGTTTCTGAAAGCCCGAGAACCCGGTGCCGTCGTACTGCACGAGAAGAACATATCTCATAGCGGCCACCCCAAATAGATGCGGAGGAGGACGACCCCCGTCACCATCGCCGCACCGACGAGAAAGACGATGAGGTCCCTCCAGCCGAGGCGGAGTTTTTTATACTTTGTGCGCTTTTTGCCCCCCGAGTAGCAGCGGGCGTCCATCGCGTCGCCGAGTTCGTCCGCCCTGCGGAAGGCGGAGAGAAGGAGGGGGATGAGGATGGGGACGACCGCCTTCACCCGCCTCACGGGATTGCCCGATTCGAAGTCCGCCCCGCGTGCCATCTGCGCATTCTTCACCCGCTCCGTCTCGTCCATGAGGATGGGGATGAAGCGGAGGGCGATGGACATGATGAGGGCGAGTTCATGCACAGGGAAGCGGATCCACTTGAGGGGGGTAAGCAGGCTCTCGATGCCGTCCGTAAGGGAGACGGGCGTCGTCGTATAGGTGAGGAGGGAGGAGCAGACGACGAGCAGGATAAGCCGCACGACGAGGAAGAGAGACTCCACAATGCCCTCCTGCGTCACCGAAAAAATCTTCCAGCTCCAATAGACGGCGGGCCCGTCCCAATAGGTCTTCTCCCCCGTGCGGAAGAGAAGATTGAGTACGGCGGTGAAGAGAACGAGGAAGAGTACCCCCCTCACCGCCCGCAGAACTTTTAAGAAGGGAACGCGGGAGAAGAGGATGGCGAGGAGGAGGACAAAGGCGCACACCGCGAGGCCGTAAAAATTTTTTGCGATGAAGATCGCCGTGATAAAGGCAATGAGGAAGAGGATCTTGAGGCGGGGGTCGGCGCGGTGTACAAAGGATCTTACGGGATAATACTGCCCGAAGGAGACGTCTTTCACGGCTTGCCTCCCTTTGCGAGAACGGCGGAAACGAAGCCGTCCACCGTAAAATCGCAGTCGATCTCAATTCCCCGCTCCTTGAGGGCACGGGCGATCTTCGCCGTGAGCGGGACGTCCAACCCGAGAGAGAGAAGCTCGTCCGTCTTTTTGAACAGCTCGCGCGGGGGCAGGCACTCCACCGCCCGCCCCTCCGAAAAGACGGCGGCACGGGTGCAGTTTTCGGCGATCTCGTCCATATCGTGGGAGACGATGACGACCGTCTTGCACCACTCGCGGTGGAGCTTGTGGAGAAGTTCCATCAGCTCCTTTTTGCCGAGAGGATCGAGCCCCGCGGCTGGCTCGTCGAGAACGAGAACTTCGGGCTTTGTGACGATGACCCCCGCAATGGCGGCACGGCGCTTCTGCCCGCCCGAGAGGTCGAACGGGGATTTATCCTTCACCGCATTGTAGTCAAGCCCGACCTCCTCGAGCGCCTCGCGGACGGCCTGCGCCGTCTCCTCTTTCGTGAGTTTTTTCTCCGAGAAATTCTTGAGGCCGAAGGCGACGTCCTCCTCGACCGTCTCAGCAAAGAGCTGGTATTCGGGGTATTGGAAGACCATGCCGACCGCTTTCCGAAGAGCGCGGAAGTCGGTCTTTTTATCGGTCAAATCGAAGTCCCCCACCTTCAAAATCGTAGAATGGGGTGCGTTTTTTTTGGATTTACGCCTTTTGCGCTTCTTCGATTCGGGCAGGCGCAGAAGTCCGTTCAGGTGTTGGACGAAGGTGGACTTCCCGCTCCCCGTATGTCCGATGATACCGAAAAACTCCCCCTCCTCGATGGTGAGGGAGACATTGTTCAGGGCGTGTACGGCGAAGGGCGAATTCGCGTTGTAAGTGTAGTTCAGCCGTTCCGCGACGATACGCATCGGGCAATCGCCTCCGCAAGTTCTTCGGGGTCGAGGGTGTCGGGCACGGCCATTCCCCCCGCCTGCAACTGTTTGCAAATTTTGCCGATCCGAGGAAGATCGAGATTGTAAGTCAGAAGCTCCTCGTGCCGTTCGAAGATGGAGGCAGGGTCCCCCGTCATCACGATCTCTCCCCTGTTGAGGACGATCGCACGGTCCGCAAGGAGGGCCTCGTCCATGAAGTGGGTGATGAGGACGACGGCGATCCCCTCCTCTTTGTTGAGTTTTTTGACGACGTCCACGATCTCCCGCCGCCCGCGCGGATCGAGCATGGCGGTGGATTCGTCGAGGATCATGACGTTCGGCTTCAACGCGAGTACGCCCGCTATGGCGACCCGCTGCTTTTGTCCCCCCGAAAGACGTGCAATGGTGGCGGTGCGGTAGCTCTCCATGCCGACGGCCCCGAGCGCGAACGCGATGCGCCTGCCGATCTCCTCGCGGGGCAGCCCCACGTTCTCCGCGCCGAACGCGACGTCGTCCTCCACGACGGAGGCAACCGCCTGGTTGTCGGGGTTCTGAAAGGCGATGCCCACCTTCTTCCGCACGTCGAAGAGGTTCTTATCGGTCACCTCCTCGCCGTACACGAAGATCTTCCCCGCCTTGGGGGTGAGAAGCCCGTTGCAAAGACGGGCAAGGGTGGACTTCCCGCTGCCGTTATGACCGAGTACGGCGACAAACTCGCCCTCCTCGACGGAGAAATTCAGATGGGAGATGGCGAAGCCGCCCTTTTTGTAGGAAAAGGAGACGTCGCGGAATTCGATCGCTTTCATGACTTTCGCCCCCTATTATACCAAACGCCGCCGCATTTTACAATGAAATCGCCGTGAAAATGCAAAAATTTTCGGAAATTCCGTTGCATGTCCATCCCCCGCCGCCACATGAAAAGCCCGAAAAAGCAAGCGGGACGGCTCCCCGTCCCGCCGATAATTTGCGGTATTCTTTGTGCTTATGTCTATCTTTTATGCTGTGAATATACTTCATTCACCGCTTCGATATAGCATATAAAGGACGGGCGGTTTCTGTCGCCCCATGTTAGGTACATGTTTTTTTTCTTCTTATAAGTCTCCCGCACACTCAACCAAAAACCGTTTTTCTTAAGCCACTCCGCTTTCTCGGAAAGCTCTTTTGAATTAGGAGCTTTATTCCAAATCCAACTGTCCGTTGCCCAACGCCCTGTTTTGTCATGAATCAGACGATGCCACGTTCCGTCCGAATTTTTATGAACGATTGCAAGGTCGATTGAAAATTCGGTCGGATTTCCTTCTATGAAATGTCTCTTTTCTGTCGATAAACACGAAGTCGAATCGGAGCAATCGCCCCAACCGCTTTTCCGCAAAACAGTATTAAACATTTGCCGAATGTATTCTTTTATGTAACATGCGTCGTTGATATTGCGTTGAGTCTCAACAACCTCAAGATTGTAATCCAAATCGACGGCTTCATTTTCATTCTGCATCATAAGGTTTTTTGCGCCGCTTCCCACCAAATAGGCTCGTACCGTCATCTCTTCCTCTCGATTGATTGCCTGAACAAGACGGTTTACAATATCGGAACAGATCATTTTCATGCGCTTCAAAAATTCTTTGTCCTCTACATAGTGAAACATTATTGTTCTCCTTCTTGCCCATGCCGTCCATTTGCCTCATGGCAAATCGTATGATTATACCATAAGATTTACTTTTGTCAATATCTTTTTTGAAAATTACAGAAAAAACTTACCCGAAAGTTCGGATAAGTTTTTCATGGTGGACCTGCGCAGAGTTGAACTGCGGTCTTACAAGGTTCATCCGGGGACACTACACGCTTAGTCCGTGGTCAGTCTCGCCGCAACAAAGTCCACGGACAAACTTTGATACGGCATGCTTCCGAAATTCATCGCGGAAAGGGGGTAGCCAGCCTCCCCGCAACGTTCCCTACTCAATGACGCCCAAACCCCGACCGTAGGACTTCGGGGCAGGACGGAGCTTAACGCCGTTAAGCCGCAAGTGCTACGCGGCGAGCCGAAGCCCGACGAGCAGCGGTAGAACGTCTGCTTTTATTATCAGCATTTGAATTTTTTCCGTTTTTACGGAGCCGAGCCTCCGGCGTGCGTCCGACGAAATCCGCTTGCAATCGAATCCGTAACAGGCCCGTATTGAAACGTTCGTCCCCTTTATTGTATACCCCGCAAGCGGAAAAGTCAACCGTTTTCGTCCGCCCTCCCCCCTTTGTTCTTGTTACGGTTGCAATTCGCGCAAACATGTGCTATACTGTTTATGATATACGGATAGGGAGGAAAACCATGTTCTGCCGCTATTGCGGAAAAAAGCTCTTGGACGAAGCGCCCTTCTGTCCCTTTTGCGGTCGGCCTCTGGAGACGGGCTACTTTGCCGAACCCCCTGCCCCTCCCCTCGTGTACGGCGCAGAAGCAGCTCCCGCCGATGAGACGGAGAGCGCGGGCGTGCCGTATGCAAAACCCAAAAAGCGGGCGCTTGCGGGGCTGATCCTCTCCGCGTGCTGCCTCCCCCTCCTCATCCTCTTTGCCGTGTTTACGGCCGTCTCCCGAAACGACGCCATGATCGTCCTCTTCACCCTTCTCGCCCTTCTCCCCGCTTGCGGCGTTGTAACGGGGTTCGGCTTGAGTGTTGCCGCGCTCGTGAGGCTCCGCAGGGCGAAAGCCCCCGTCGGACTTGCCGCGGCGGGCGTTGCCGTCTCCTCGGCGGGGATGCTCGCCGTTGCGCTCTTGATTGCCTTTGCGCTCCTTCTGGCGATCCTCCTCTTGGCTTACGGTGCGGCGGCCGCCTCCATCCTCACCCTGCTCGCCATTGTATTTGCATAAACTGTTTACAGCGGAAGCCGCCCGTGCGCATGACGCGCACGGGCGGCTTTTTACCACTCCTCCCTTCCGCAGAGGAGGTCGATACTCACGCCGAAGAGGTCGGCAAGTTTCCATAGGTAGGAGAGGGTCGGCTCGATCCTCGCCCGCTCCCACTCGCTTACGCATTGTTGGGTGACCCCCACCGCCTCCGCAAGCCTCCCCTGCGAAAGCCCGCGGTCCTTCCTGAACGCCTTCAAATTTTCCGAAAATTTATTGTCCACATGAAAATTTTACAACTATAATTGTAAAATTATTGACTTACAAGAATACTTGTGATAGAATAGAGAAAATTTCTCACGGAGGAAAAAATCATGTATTGTAAACATTGCGGAAAAGAACTCGCGGACGAAGCCCTTATGTGCCCCGATTGCGGCACGCCGACAGACGGAAAGCGCGCTGCCCAAAAACCCGCGCTCGTGAATGAGCAACCGTCTCCCCGTGGCACAGTTGCCCTCTTCCTCGCTATCTTCGCATTCGTAACGGGAATTATTTTCGGCTCCTTCTTCTATGTGTTCACAGGATCTGCGATCCTGCTCTACATGATCGGCGCAACGACGATCCTACCCGCACTGACGGCCGTCTGCCTCGGGATCACCGTGCTTATCCGCGGAGAGGCGGGAAAAGAACGGGCCATTGCAATTGTCGCTATCGCGCTTGCGGGAACAGTACTTCTCTTCCTGTTCCTCAGTGTGTGCATCATCGCAAGCGGCGTTCTTTGACTTTTATTACGACGACGCCGACCGCAAAAGCGGTCGGCGGATTTTTTATCGGGATAGGGCGGGCTTCCTTTTTAATTCATGACGACGTCTTTGAGGCTCTCGTACTTTGCCATGGCGGCGGCGCGAAGGTCCTCGCCGATCCCCGAAGCAAACGCCTCGTCCACGAGCTTTTTCGCCTTGAAGATGACCTCGGCGGAGTAGCGTAAATTCTTGATATCCGACAAAAATTTTCCGCTCTGGCGGGTACCGAAGAAGTCCCCGCCTCCCCGCAGTTCCAAGTCCTTTTCGGCAAGGGCGAAGCCGTCGGAAGTGTTCTTCAAAATATTTAATCTCTCGCGCGCGACCTCGCTCTCCGCGCCCATGAAGAGGAAGCACCAGCTCTTTTCGCTCCCCCGCCCCACTCTTCCGCGGAGTTGGTGGAGCTGCGAAAGCCCGAAGCGCTCGGCGTTCATCACGACCATGATGGTCGCGGCGGGCACGTCCACCCCCACCTCGATGACGGTGGTCGAGACGAGGCAGTCGTACTCCCCCCTTTTGAACGCCGTCATCACCTCCGTCTTCTCCCTCTCCTTCATTCTGCCGTGGAGGAGGGCGAAGCGGACGTCGGGGAGTTTCTCGCGGAGTTCGTCGTAGAGGGCGGTGACGGAGATGACCTCCCCCTCATCGTCGTCTATTTTGGCGCAGACGAAATACGCCTGCTTCCCCTTCTTGGTCTCGCCGCGCACGTATTGCAGCATCGCGTCGTACTTGAAGGCGGGCACGACGGAGGTCGCGATCTCCTGCCTCTCCTTGGGTTTATCGGGGATGGTCGTCACGTCGAGGTCGCCGTAAAAGATCAGAGAAAGGGTGCGCGGGATGGGGGTCGCCGACATGACCAAAACGTCGGGAGCGTCTCCTTTTTCACTCAATGTATTACGCTGTGCCACCCCGAAACGGTGCTGCTCGTCGCACACGCAGAAGGCGAGTTCGCGGAAGCGCACGTCCCCCTGCAAGACGGCGTGGGTGCCGCACAGCACGTCTATCTCCCCCGCCGCAAGCGCCCTCTTTACCTCCCGCTTCCCGGCGGCGGAAGAGGACCCCGCGAGGTACCCGACACGGTAGTCGGGGAATATCCTTTGGAGGAGGGCATAGTTCTGCTCGGCGAGGACTTCGGTCGGCGAGAGGTACACCGCCTGATAGCCGCTTCGTATCGCCATGAAGATGCCCGTGAGGGCGACTGCCGTCTTGCCGCTGCCGACGTCCCCCTGAAGGAGCCTGTTCATGCGTTCGGGGGAAGTGACGGCGTCGTAGATGGCCCGCACCGCCCCCTGCTGGCCCGCCGTAAACGCAAAGGGAAAGCGCCTCTCGAAGGCGGCGACGTCCCGCTCGGTGACCGAGTAAATTCTGCGGCGGGGCTCCCTTCTGTCTCCCTTGACGAGCTTGAACGCGGAGACGAGGGTGAAGTATTCCTCGAGGGCGATTCTCTCCGCCGCGGCGTACATTTCCCCCTGATTTTGGGGGTTATGGACGGTAAAATACGCCTTTTGCAGGTCGGAGAGCCTGTATTTCTCGCGGAGAACGGGCGGGATCGCCGACTCGATCTTCTCCGCTTTGAGGGCGGAGGAGACCGCCTCGCGCACCGCCCTCTGGGTGAGAGAGCCTTTCAGCGGATAGACGGGCACAAGCCCCTTTAAGCGGCTGTTCTTCTCGATCGGCTCGAAGGAGGGATTGACGACGGAGAACTGCCCGTAGCGGTTTTGGATGCGCCCGTAAAAGAGGTACTCCCCCTCCTTCATGCGGGAGGCGAGGTAGGGCATGTTGAACCATACGGCGGTGAACGCCTCGCCGTCCTGCTCGAGCCATGCGCGCAAAATTTTGAGACTCCCCTTGCGGCGTACAGGCTCCGCCCCGATGAGGCGGGCGGCAAAGAGCGCCGTCTCCCCGTCGGGCACCGAAAAGACCGAGACGCGGCTCGTCATGTCGAGATAGGCGCGCGGGAAGAAGCGGATGAGATCTCCGCTCTCGCGGATATTCAGTTTCGCGAATTCCTTCGCCCGTTTCTCGGTGACGAAGCGCAGATCGGTGATTTTCATTTCCTTGAATTTTCGTAAATTTTCTTTCGGTTTATTGAATGACCGCAAGGGCACTTCCGATAAAGAAAAGAGCGGTTGCCCGCTCTTTCGTTCGGTCTATGTTACTCCAGCGAGAGCAGGTAGTAGTAGACGGGCTGCCCGCCGAAGTGGTAATCCACATCGCAATCGGGGAAGGCCTCCGAAACCTTCTCCGCGAGCGCCTTCGCGTCCTCCTCCTTCACGTCCGCCCCGTAGTAGAGGGTGATGACCTCGTGGTAATCCTCCTTGAGTTTGTCGAGGAGCTTTAACACGGTCTCGTCCACGGAGTTGCTCTTGGCGAGGATCTTCTTGTCGTCAAGCCCGATGATGTCCCCCTCCTTGATGGAGAAGCCGTTCACGTTCGTCGTGCGGACGGCGTGGGTGACCTGTCCGGACTTCACGTTGTCGAGGGAGTGGATCATGTTGGTCTTGTTCTCCTCCGCCGAGGCATCGGGCGAGAAGGCAAGCGCCGCCGCAAACCCCTGCGGGACGTTCTTCGTGGGGATGACGTGAATGGTGCGGTTCTCCACGAGCGCCTTGGCTTGCTCGGCGGCGAGAATGATATTTTTGTTATTGGGGAACACGAAAACGTTATCCGCGTTCACTTTTTGCACGGCAGTTGCAATATCCGAGGCGGAAGGGTTCATTGTCTGCCCGCCTTCTATTACGCGGTCGACGAAAAGATCTTTGAAGATATCGGCGATCCCCTGCCCCGCGCAGATGGCGAGCATGCCCTGCTCCTTCTTCTCCGCCTCCCGTTTTGCGCGGAGGGCGCGGTTCTGTTCGAGCATGTTCTCGATCTTGGGGCGGTCGAGTTCGCCGAGTTCCAAGGCGTAGGTGAGGGCGACGCCCGGGCAGTTGGTATGCACATGCACCTTGATCATCTCGAGGTCGCCGATGCAGATGACGGAGTCCCCGATGCCCATGAGGTTCTCGCGGAGTTTATCGATATCCGCGAGCGTCGTACTCTTCTTCAAATTGATGACGAAAAACTCGGTGCAATAGGCGAACTGGATCTCGCCGAGGTCCATGTTGATGATCTCCGAGTTGTCGCCGAAATCGTCGTCCATGGAGACGGTCGCGGCGTCCGTCTGGACGTCGGAGACCACTTCGTCCCCCATAATGGCGGCCTCGAAGCCGCGCATGATGGTCATGAGCCCCACGCCGCCCGAATCGACGACGCCCGCCTTCTTTAAGACGGGGAGAAGCTCGGGGGTCTTCGCGAGGGCCTTGTCCCCCTCGGCGATGACGGCGGGGAGGAAGGTCTCGAAGTCGCGGTGCTTGCCCGCTACCTTCATCGCGTACTCACTCATCATGCGGACGACGGTGAGAATGGTGCCCTCCTTGGGGATCGCAACGGCGTTATAGGCGACTTTCGTGCCCTGATCGAGCGCTTTTGCAAAGGTCTTGGTGTCGACTTCTGGCTTCCCGTCCCGCAAGACGGTGCAGATGCCGCGGAAGATCTGCGACAAAATGACGCCCGAGTTCCCCCGCGCGCCCTTGAGTGCCCCTTTCGAGACGCTGTCGCACACCTCGCGGAAACTCCCCGAGGCGTTGGAAGACAGCTCTTTTACCGCCGACTGGATGGTCAGCGACATATTGGTTCCCGTATCTCCGTCGGGCACGGGGAAGACGTTCAAAGCGTCTACTTTTGCCCGATTGCTCTCGAGCATTTTCGCGCCCGCCAGCACCATCTTGCGAAAGGTGGCGCAATTTATCGTTTTTTGCATGTCTGCTCCCTGTGGATGAAATAATGAAAAAACGCGGAGACGAAGTTATAATTTGAGGCCCATCACGTTGACGTTCACGGTGTCGACGATCATGCCCGTGAAACGTTCGACCTTGTACTTGATCGCTTCCTTCAAGGATTCCGCGACCGCTTCGATGGAGACGCCGTATTTGATGAGGACGTAAACGTCGATAAAAATACGGTTGCCCTGGGTCGTCACACGGACGCCCTTGCCTCCCGCGTCTTTTTTCAGGAGTTCGGCGATCGTTTCGGTAAAGCGGCGCGCTACGGTATCGACGATGCCGTAGTGTTCCACCGCTGCCTGCGAAGCTACCTTCGCAATCGCGATGTCGGATATGGAAATTTTGCCGTACGCGTTGCTTGTGCTGACCGACATATCCGCCCCCTGACTTCTTATTCCCTATTCTACCCCATCGCGGGAATTTTTGCAAGCGATATTATAAAAAATTTCCGTCATTCGGGAAAATTTTTGAAAAAAGGCTCGGTTTTTAATTGCTTTTTTGCGGATAACATGGTATCATAGGTGCGTTGAAATCGTGCGGGTTTTCCGCGCGGAAGAATTTGAAACGATCCGAGCGGAGGTGGAAATATGTCGAGAGTATGCAGTATCTGCGGGAAAGGTCAGGTCGCGGGCAACAACGTGAGCCACTCCCACCGCAAGACGAAGAGGACGTTCGCGGCGAACGTGCAGAAGGTCACCTACAAGAAAGACGGCAAGGTGACGACGGATTACGTCTGCGCGCGCTGCCTCAAGAGCGACAAAGTCGAGAGAATTTAACAAAAAGTTAAGTGCCGCGCGCCGCGGCGCTTTTTTTACGCTTCAAAAACCCCCAAGACCCGCATGGCGTTCCCGAAGGCGATCTTCTCCGCGATGCGCGTGCCGAACTCTCTTTCGAGGTCTGAAAGAAAGCGCGGCATGGCGGAGGGGTTTGCGATATAGGGATTTGCGGGCGCGCCGTCGAAATCGGTGCCGAGCGCCAAGACGTCCTCCCCTCCCCTTGCGACAATGTGCCGCGCGTGGGCGAGGAGGGCGGTTTTTTGTCCCTCCGGGGTCTTATCCGCCGAAAGAAAGCCGTCGTAAAAATTGAGGCCTACGACCCCGCCGCTCTCCGCGACAAGGCGGATGCCCTCGTCCGTTAAGTTGCGGGGATGAAAAAAGACGGCGCGGGCATCGGAGTGGCTCGCAAGGAAGGGCATGCCCTTCCCTTTGCAGACGGCGGCAACGTCTCTTACGAGGGCGTCGCTGCCGTGGGAGACGTCGGGGAGCATGTTTAACTCGCACATGCGGGCGACGCATTCCCGCCCGAAGGGAGTGAGGCCGTAAGACGTCTCCCTCGGGCTGCGGAGAGCGGGGGCGGCGCACCCCCCTATTCCGTTCGGATAGTTCCATGTAAGCCCGAGCATCTTCACGCCGCGTGCGGAGAGCGCCCCGAGCTTTTCGAGGTCTCCCCCGATCGCTTCCCCGCCCTCTGCGGTGAGTACGGCGCACACCCCTCCCGCGTGCGGAGTCGCCGAAAATCCCTCGCGGGCGCACATGGCATCGAACCTGTCGCACAGTTCCGCCGCCCTTTCGTACCCCTCCCCTTTTCCTCCGTTGACGAACGCCGCAAAGCACTGCAAGATGCACCCGCCCGCCCGCAGGCTCTCCGCGGTAACGGAAACGACGCCCTCCGCGGTGAGGGCGTCGCAATGCAGATCGATATAATTCATCCTTTGTAGAACATCCGCACAATGCAGCCGAGCAGTCTCGGGAGCTTAAAACAGATGATCATACGACCTCCTCATTGATGACGGCAAGCACATATCCCTCCTCCACCCGAAACGAAAAGCTCTCGCCCGTTGTGAGGTTGGAGATCCCGCGGGTGGAGCCGTAGCGGAGCAGAAGATCCTCCTCCGCATACCTAAGCCCCCGCATCTTCATGATATGCGCCCCGCCGCCGAAAGGCAACAGGGAGACCGTTTGCCCCCTCTTGCAGGAAAACTCCCACTCCCCCTTGCCGCAGAGGGAAAGTTCGGCGCCGTTCGTCTTGAGTACGGCGCGGCGCGCGCCCGCCTCCTTCGCCTTATAGAGGAGGTGGAGATTGCCGAGGAAGTGGTCCTCCCGTCCTCCCCCGCCGCCGTAGAACACGAGGAGGTCGGCGCCGAGTTCCATGGCTCTATTTACGGCAAGCTCGCCGTCCGTCTCGTTCTTCTCGGAGGGAAAACGACGGTAAGGCGCGGGAACGGGGATCTCCTCAAGGGAGTCGAAATCCCCCAAATTCTCGTCGATCTTCACCCTGTCCTTTGCCCATGCGTACGCCCCGTCACAGCAGATGACATAGCTATTTTCGGCGCAAATTGCCCCGCGGTACGGCTCGCCGTTGAGGAGGATGACGACGCTCCTTGCGCCGTTCATCCGCGCAGCCTCGCAATGGTTGCCGCCATGTCTTTCGCCTTGAAGACGGTGCTGCCCGCGACGATGACGTTCGCCCCCGCCGCGATGACGCTCCCGACGTTCTCCTCGGTGACGCCGCCGTCCACCTCGATATCGAGTTCGGGGCGGCCCGCCTTCACGCAATAGTTGCGGACGGCCTCGATCTTTTTGAGGGTCTCCCCGATGAACGTCTGCCCGCCCCAGCCGGGGTGAACACTCATGAGAAGGAGCATGTCCGCCCCCTCGTCCACGGCGGGAAAGAGTTTCTCCGCGGGCGTCTCGGGGTTGATGACGGCGCTCTTCTTTACGCCGCACGCCGCGATCTTTTTGAACAGCGCGGGGATATCGCACGCCTCGGCATGTACGGTGAGAATGTCCGCACCCGCCGCGGCGAAGTCCTCAATGTGCGTCTCGGGATGGAGTACCATGAGGTGGCAGTCGAGAGGAAGCGAAGTGTGCGGGCGGATGGCTTTCACCATCTGCGCGCCGAAGGTGATGGGTGGGACGAAACTGCCGTCCATAACGTCGCAATGCACATAGTCCGCACCGCTTCTTTCGAGCCGCTTTACCTCCTCGCCGACCCGCGAAAAATCGCTCGCGAGAATGCTCGGCGCTATTTTGATCTTCATGGTGTTTCCTCCTTGTTTTCTTTCAGATAGCTTGCGCGAAGCTGGCCGCAGGCGCCGCCTATGTCGCTCCCCATGCTGCGGCGGAGAGTCGCCGAGATGCCGCACGAAAGGAGGGCCTTCAAGAATTCCTGCGCCGTTTCCTCCGAAGTGCCTTTAAGCTCCCGCTCCTTCACCGCGTTGAGACGGATGAGGTTGACGTGGCAAGGTCTCCCCTTCAGAAGTTTTGCAAGGGCGAGGGCGTGCCGCTCGTCCGCATTCTCCCCCTCGATGAGGGAATACTCGAAGATATACCGCCGACCCGTCTTCCCGAAATAGTAGGCGCAGGCATCGAGGATGTCCGCGATTTGATAGCGGTTTGCAATCGGCATCGTTCGGGCGCGCTCGGCATCTGCCGTAGCGTGGAGGGAGACGGTGAGGTTGAGGGGGATCCCCTCCTCCGCGAAGCGGCGCATCTCGGGGACAAGCCCGCAGGTGGAGAGGGAGAGGTTGCGCGCACTCATGTTCAGCCCCTCCTTATCGGTGAGGTTGCGTAAAAATCTGACGACGTTTTCGTAGTTATCGAAGGGTTCGCCGCTCCCCATGAGGACGACGTTGGTGACGGCGCGCTCTCCCTTCTTTCCGCCCTCGAGGCGGTTGACGGCCAAGATCTGCCCCAAAATTTCCCCCGCGGAAAGGTCGCGCACTCTTCCATGCAGCGTGGAGGCGCAGAACTTGCACCCCATGCGGCAGCCCACCTGCGTGGAAACGCACTGCGTGTTGCCGTATTTATACTTCATGAGGACCCCCTCGATGAGGTTGCCGTCGGCAAGTTCGAAGAGGAATTTCTTGGTGCCGTCCTTGGAGAGGAAGGTCTCCTTGATCTTCACCGGCTCGTCCTCGTACTCCCCGAGGAGGCGGGCGCGGAAGGAGGCGGAGAGGGGCATTTCGGAGATCTTCTTCCCCTGCACGATCCCCTCCGCGAGCTGCTTTGCGCGAAAGGGCTTCTCCCCCGCCGCCGCGGCGAGGGCACAGAGTTCTCCGAAGGAGAGATCCTGCACGATCTTTTTCATCCCTTTCTCCTCAATTTGGCGACGTAGAATCCCGCGCCGTACGCCCTGTCGGGCAAAAATTGAATGCCGTACTCCGCCCTCTCATGGGCGAGCGGGGAGGAAATTTCCTCCGCCGAAAAGTCCTCCGTCTCTTTCAGAAACGCCGCGACGGCGCCGTCGTTCTCGGGCGGAAGGACAGAGCAGGTGGAATAGTAAAGACAGCCTCCGTCCTTTACATACCGCGCGCAGTTTTTTAAGATCGCAAGTTGGATCTTGCGAAGCTCCTTTAAGTCTTCCTCCCTCTTGAAGAGGGCGATATCGGGGTTTTCGGCGAGGGTGCCAAGCCCCGAACAGGGCACGTCGCAGAGGACCCCGTCGAACGATTTTGCCCACATGGGGTCGAAAAACGTGCCGTCCCCCTGCACGGCGGTCACATTCTTTGCCCCCATGCGGCGGGCGTAGCTCTCGATGAGAGAGACGCGGTGCGGGTGCAATTCTTCGGCGACGACCTCCCCGCATTTTTCCGCAAGGAGAACGGACTTCCCCCCGGGTGCGGCGCAGGCGTCGAGGAGTTTTGCGCAAGGCTCTATGACGTCGCAGACGGCGACGCTCCCCACCGATTGGAAGGTGTAGTCGCCGCGGTCGTACCCCTCCTCCCGCGCAAAGTTCTTGAAAATTTTGAGGTTTTCGAACGGGGTGTCGATATGTTCCCGCCCGAGGTAATCTTCCATATTGCGGACAAAGCGGACGGAGACGCCGCTGCTCTTTGCGAGGACGATCTCCTTCACCCTATCGCCGTATGCTTCGCGGAGCATTCTTACGGCGAAGAGCGGGTAATTACCCGTGACGGCAAGCCCCTCGTCCCCCTCGGGAAGACGCACGGCGGAGACGTCGAAGCGGCGCAAAAAGGCGTTGGCAAAGCCCGCCAAGCCCCCCTTGCCGACCCGCTTCAAGAGGTCCACAACCGTATCCGTCACCATGTAGCGCGGCTTCTCCAAAAAGAGGAGGTGGTAGAGGGCGATCTTCAAGGCGGTTTTTGCCGCGGTCTTCGGCGGCTTCTCCGCAAAACTTGCGATGCAGAGGGAGAGATAGGCATCGTGTTCGAGAACGCCGTAAACCGTCTTTACGGTGCCCGCGCGGCCCTCCTTCTCCGCCCCGCCGAGTTCCTCCGCAAGGGCGATCTTCAGGTGCGCACCGTCGCGGTAGACCCGCATGAGGACGTTGTATGCGTCATAGAACGGGTTCAAAGCGTGCCCCCTCCATCAGTTTTCTTCCGTTGAGGAAGGCGGCATCCGTCATACATTTTCCGCCCGCGGGCTGCAAGAGGGAGATGCGCACCGCGCCTTCGCCGCATGCGACAATCAGCCCCCTCTTCGGATCGGCGGAGAGGACCTCCCCCGCCTCGCCGCTCCCCTCTGCGGGCAGGGCGTAAAAGAAATTCAGGGTAAGCTCCCCCACCTTTCCCCAGCTCCCGGGGGCGGAAGACAGTCCCCGCACGAGCGCGGAAACTTCGCGGGCGGGTCTCGAAAAGTCCACCTGCGTGCGCTGCACTTTTTTGCAGACAAACCCCTCCCCCTGTTTTTTGAGGGAGTATTCCCCGCTCCCGATCGCTTCGAGCGCTTCGGGGAGGAGCTTTGCCGCGAGCAGGGAGAGCCTGCCCGTGAGGGCGTCTGCCGTGTCCGTATCGGAGATCTCCATGGGGCTTGAAAGCAGAATGTCGCCCGTATCGAGCCCCAACTCGGTTTTCATGATCGTGATGCCCGTTTCTTTGCAGCCGTCGATGACGGCGCGGGCGATGGGCGCGGCGCCGCGGTAGGCGGGCAGAAGAGAGGCGTGGATATTCCACACCCCGAGCGGGAAGAGATCGAGGACTTCCTGCGTGAGGATCTGCCCGTAGGCGCAGGTCACCATGAGGTCGGCATGTAGGTCAGAAAGCTCGGAAACGTTGTCGCGGATGCGCGGAAATTGCAGAACGGGCAGCCCGAGTTCCCCCGCCGCTTTTTTGACGGGCGAGGGGGTGAGAATGCCCTTTCTCCCCTGCGGACGGTCGGGCTGGGTGATGACGGCAACGAGATCGCCGCCGTATCGTTTTCCGAGGGCGCGAAGGGACGGAACCGCAAATTCGGGCGTACCCGCGAATACGATTTTCATGGCGTTTCTCCTTTTTCCATCTTTGCAAAACGGCGATACACCCCTTCCGTCACGGCGGTGCCGTGACACCCACCCCTCAAGGGGTGGGCAAGGGGCAGGCGGTTTTTCCCCGCAACCTTATTCCTTTTCGTCTCTGATATTCTTTGCCTTGTCGGTGTAGAGAATGCCGTCGAGGTGATCGAGTTCGTGGCAGACGGCGCGGGCGCAGAAGCCGCGGGCAACGAGGGAATAGCGGTCCCCCTTGCGGTCCGAAAAGACGACTTTCACCCGCTCGGGGCGGCAGACGATGCCCGACTTTCCCTTGACGGAGAGGCACCCCTCCGGCCCCGTCTGCTCCCCCTTCTGCCAGACGAACACGGGGTTTACGAGTTCGAAGTACCCCTCCTCCACGTCGACGACGACAACGCGCAGAGGTACTCCCACCTGCGGGGCGGCGAGTCCTGCTCCGTTCGCCTTTTTCAGGGTCTCCTTCATGTCGTCGAGGAGGGTGCAAAGCTCCCCGTCGAACCGCTCGACGGGCTTGCACTTCTCCCGTAAAACGGGGGAACCGACCTGCAGAATTTCCCGTATCATCTTCTTTCTCCTTCAGTTTAAGTTGCTCGGGTTCTCTTCCACCCACACGAGCGCGTTCTTGTATTTGATGGCGGCGACTGCCGCGTAGATCTCCTTGAGCGGTTCCCCGTCCGTCAGCCGCATCAAGATCTGATAGCGGTATTTATTCTGGATCCGCTTGACGGGGGCGTGCATTTTATTGAAAAAGAGGAAGTCCTCTTCGTGTGCCTTGTAGACGGCTTCCGCCGCCTCATATGCCTCTTTCAGGGCGTCGAGCGCCTCCCGCTCGGTGTCCGCCGTCACCATCACGCGGACGACCCGCGCAAAGGGCGGGAAGCAGGTCGCGGCGCGCATGCCGATCTCGTGGCGGTAGAAGCCCTCGTAATCATAGTTACAGGCAAAGCGGAGGACGAAGTTCTCGGGGTCTCTGGTCTGCAGGACGACCTCCCCCTTCTCCTCGGCGCGGCCGCTCCTGCCCGCGACCTGCGTGACGAGCTGGAAGGTGCGCTCGCCGCTGCGGTAATCGGGGAAGTGCAGACTCATGTCCGCATCGAGGATGCCGACGAGGGTGACGCCCGGGAAATCGTGCCCCTTTGCTACCATCTGCGTGCCGACGAGGATATCCGCCTCGCGGTCCGCAAAGCGCTTCAAGATCTTGTAGTGCCCCTCCTTGCCGCTCGTCGTATCGACGTCCATGCGCAAGACGCGCGCCGCGGGAAAGAGGGCGGAGAGTTCCTTTACGACCCTCTGGGTGCCCGTACCCGCATACAGGAGATGGACGCCGCCACACTCGGGGCAGGCGGGGAGCATGCGGTATTTCGTCCCGCAATAGTGGCATTTGAGGCAGTTCTCGTCGCTGTGATAGGTGAGGGAGACGTCGCAATGTTCGCACTTGGCGACGTACCCGCAGTCACGGCAGGTGACCGTCTGCGAGAACCCCCTGCGGTTGAGGAACAGGATCGCCTGGTTGCCTTCCGCAAGACACTTGCCGAGTTTCTCGCGAAGGAGGGCGGAGAAGGGCGAGGCGTTGCCGCGGCGCACCTCCCGCCGCATGTCCACGACGGTGACCTCGGGGAGGGGCCTCGCATTGATACGGTTCGGAAGGGTGACGAGAGCGAACTCCCCCGTCTCGGCGCGGCGGTAGGTCTCCACCGAAGGCGTGGCGCTCCCGAGGACGACCTTGCACCCGTTGTACTTCGCGCGCAGGATCGCAATGTCGGCGGCATGGTAGCGGGGAGAATTTTCGGAGGCGTAGCTGCCGTCATGCTCCTCGTCCACCACGATGATCCCCACGTTCTCGACGGGGGCAAACACCGCCGAGCGCGCGCCCACGGCGATGCGGGCGTCCCCCTCGCGGAGGCGGCACCACTCGTCGAACCTCTCCCCCGCGGAGAGACCGCTGTGAAGGATAGCGACCTTCCTCCCGAAACGGGCGCGGAGGCGGGAGAGCATGAGGGGGGTGAGGGAAATTTCGGGCACCAAAAAGAGCGCCGTCTTCCCCGCTTCGAGCTGTTTTGCGATGAGGGTCAGATAGATCTCCGTCTTGCCGCTCCCCGTCACGCCGTGCAGGAGGGTGACGGTGCGGCTCTCCTCCTCGATCTTTTTGACCGCCCCCCTCTGCGCCTCCGTCAAACAATGCTCCGTCTTCTCCCCCTCCACTTCGCCGTAGGGGTTGCGGAGGACCCGCCGCCTTTCGAGGACGGCAAGCCCCTTCTTCACGAGGGCATCGAGGGCGCCGCCGAAGCGTTCGCGGAGGAATGCCGCGTCCGCCTCGCCGTTGTCCCGCAAAAATTCCGCGAGGGCGTTCTGCTGTTTCGCACGGGCGGAGGGGGTGTATCCCCCCGCGAGGCGGGCAAAGGTGCGGTAGCTCTCCGTGACCTTCCCCGTGCGCATCTCGGCGGGGAGAAAGAGACGGAGGACGAGCGCCATCGGGCAGCGGTAGCGGGCGGCGAGCTTTTCGGCGAGGAGAAGGCTCTCCTTGGTGAGGGCGACCTCCTCGTTGCGGTAGATCCGCTTGAGTTTCTCGGCGGGGTACTCGCTCTTCTCCTTCACGCGCATGACAAAACCCGTCGCCGCGCTCCTTCCGAAGGGCACGGCGACCCGCATCCCCGCGACGGTATCCTCCGCGCAGAGATAATCGAATATTTTGTCCACTTCGCTGTGGGCGATATCGACGATGACTTCCGCTACCACCTTGTCTTCCCCGCGTACTACAAAACCGCCCCGCTGCGGGCGGGGCACGGTTTTAATCCTTGGAACTCTTGACTTTGCCGTTCAGAATTTCCTGGCAGGCGAGAAGGATCTCCTTCTGCTTGCCGGGCAGCTCCGTCGCGCCCGTCGACTGCATCTGTTCGATGATCTGGCGGGTCCGCTTGGCGACGACGGTGCAGAGTTCGTATCTGCTCGCCGGCTCCTCCTCCGTTCCGAGTTTGCGCACGAGTGCGTCTACCGAAGGTTCGTTTATCATGCTATCACCTCAAATTGTTTTTTCCTTTTGAATGAGTGCGCGCAGTTCTCCGAGGGCGCGCCCGAGATCGTCGTTCACGACGATATAGTCGTATTCTTTGGACTTGGCGTATTCGTATTCCGTCCTCGCGCGGCGCATGGCGAGCTGCTCTTCGCTCTCCGATCCCCTCCCCGTAAGGCGGGATTCGAGCGCCTCCGCGGAGGGCGGGGCGATGAATACGGTGATGACATTGTCCATCTTCTTCTTCACTGCAAGGGACCCGACGACGTCTATCTCGAGGATGACAGAACGGTGCAGGGCGAGCTGGCCTTCCACATAGGAACGGAGGGTGCCGTAGTAGTTGCCGAAGTGTTCGTCGTACTCGATGAAGTCCCCCTCCTCGATCCCGCGCTCGAATTCCTCCCGCGAGAGGAAGAAGTACTCCACCCCGTTTGTTTCCCCCTTGCGGGGAGGGCGGGTGGTGCAGGAGACGGAGAGAACGAGGTTTTCGTCTTCCCGCGTAAGCGCCTTGACGAGGGTCCCCTTGCCGACGCCCGAAGGCCCCGAAATACAGATGAGAAGATCTCGCATATCTACTCCATGTTCTGAATTTGCTCGCGGATCTTCTCGATCTCGTTCTTCATCTCGAGCGCAAGCGCCGTGACCGCGCCGTCGTTGGATTTACTGCAGATCGTGTTGCATTCGCGGTTGAATTCCTGTATGAGAAAGTCGAGCTTTCTGCCCACCCGATCGGTCTTGCAGATCTCGCCGAACTCCTCGATATGGGAGGCGAGGCGGGTGAGTTCCTCGTCGATATTGCACTTGTCGGCATACACCGCCGCCTCGGTGAGGATGCGGGTCTCGTCTGCCTTTCCGCCCAAATACTCCTCGATGCGCTCCGAAAGTTTTTTGCGGTATTCTTCCGCGACGGGGGGGGCGCGGAGGGCGATCTTATCGCGGAGAGCGGCGATCGTCTGCACGCGGGCGCACAGGTCTTCCTTGATGCGCTCCCCCTCCGCAAGCCGCATGGCGGAGAGCGCCTGCATCGCGGCCCGCGCCGCCTTTTCGAGGGCGGAGACGAGGGTCTCGTCCGCACCCGCCGCGATCTCTTCGAAGCCGAAAACTTCGGGAGAGCGGAGGAGGAAGGAGAGCTTGACGTCGTTCTCCAATCCGGGGAAGCGGGCAGACAGCGTTTGCGCCGCCTGCATGTAGGCCGCCGCCGCTTCGGTATCCACCGAATACGTTCTCTCCCGCTCCCGCCTGTCCGCATAGGAGACGAAGAGATCGACGTGCCCGCGCGAAATGTTCTCCCGCACGATCCTGCGCAGAAGTTCCTCGTGCGCGGCGAAGATGCGGGGGCTTTTTACGGCGATATCGAGAAAACGGTTGTTGACCGACTTCGCTTCGACGACGATCTCCACGCCGCCCTCGCGCACTTCTCCCTTGCCGTAACCCGTCATACTGTACATCGAAGATACCCCTTACCTACCGTGTTCCACCATTATACCACGCCCATACGGAATTTACAAGTATTTTCGTACAGACAGAGAAAATTTTAACCCGCGTGCGCGGAGAGGAGGGACAAAAACTCCTCTTCCCCGATGACGCGCACCCCGAGCTTTTTCGCCTTGTCGAGCTTGCTGCCCGCCTTCTCCCCCGCAACAACGAGGGTGGTCTGCCCCGTCACCGCGCTCTGGCACTCCCCGCCGAGCGCCTCGATCTTTTTCTGCGCCTCGGTACGGGAGAACGCCGCAAGGGTCCCCGTAAGCACCACCTTTTCGCCCGCGAAGATCCCCTCTTTGTTCCTCTCTTCGGTGTACGGTTCTACCCCGATTTCTTTCAATTTATTAAGTTCCGCTATGTTCTCTTCGTCTGCAAAATAATTCAAAATATTGTTTGCCGTGATCTCCCCCACGTCCTCCACGGCAAGGAGCTGTTCCATGGTGAGGGAGGCGACTTTTTCCACCGAACCGAAGGCGGAAAGATCGCGGGCGGCGACCCTGCCGATCCCCTCCACGCCGAGGGCGTAGAGGAAGCGGTCGAGGGGAATTTTTTTGCTTTTTTCTATTGCACCGAGGAGGTTTGTGATCTTCTTTTCCTTGAATCCCTCCAGCCCCGCAAAGCTCTCCGCGGTGAGAAGGTAGAGGTCGGAAAACCTCTTTATGCCCCTCTTTTCGAGGAGGAGGGCGAGGGTGGATTCACTCATCCCCTCCACGTCGGCGGCGTTCTTGGAGCAATAGTGGGTGAGTTTCTGCACGATGCGGGGCGGGCACTCGCGGTTGGTGCAGAAGAGGTTGGCGCCCACTTCGCGGACGGGCGCGCCGCACGAGGGGCAGAAGGAGGGCTTCTCCACGGGAGCCTCCCCGCCGTCTTCGATCGCCCCCAAAATTTCGGGGATGACTTCGTTGGAGCGGCGGATGAGGACGCGCGATCCCACCTTTACCCGCTTGCGGGTGAGGTCGCTGAAGTTGTTGAGGGTGGCGCGGCGGACGGTGGCCCCCGCAAGGTCTACGGGTTCCACCTCGGCAAGGGGGGTGAGTTTCCCCGTTCTCCCCACCTGCCAGAAGACGCGAAGCACCTTGGTCTCCGCCTCCTCCGCCTCGAACTTGTAGGCGATCGCCCAGCGGGGGAATTTATCGGTGTACCCCATCTCGGCGCGGGCGCTCTCCTCGTTGACTTTGACGACGGCGCCGTCCGTCAGCACGTCGATGCGGGAGCGCTCGATCTCGATCTCGTCGATCGCCGCCTGCACCTCGTCGTAATCGGAGCAGATCTTGAAGTAGGGATAGGTCTTGAATCCCTCCCTCTTCAAAAACTCCATCGCCTCGACCTGCGAGGAGACGGGGTCCTCACTCATATAGTTCACATCGTAAAATAAAATTTCGGGGTGACGGGAGGCGGTGATTTTGGGATCGAGGTTCCTTATCGCCCCTGCCGCCGCGTTGCGGGCGTTTTTGAGGGGCTCCTCGGGGTGTTCCTCGTTGTATTTTGCGAGGACAGGGAGGCGGATGACCGTCTCGCCGCGCACCTCGAGGGTGCCTTGGTAGGAGATTTTTAAGGGGAAGCTCTGCACGGTGAGCGCCTGTGCCGTCACGTCCTCCCCCTCCACGCCGTTGCCGCGGGTGGTGGCGCGCACGAAGGCGCCCTTTTCGTAGGTGAGGCAGATGGTGAGCCCGTCGAACTTATATTCGACGGTGTAGTGCGCCCCCTTCCCCGCCGCCTTTTCGACGCGGGTGAAGAAGGCGGAAAGCTCGTCCTCCGTCACCGCCTTGTCGAGGGAGTAGAGCCGCGCAATGTGGGCATGGCGCGCGAACGCCTTCACCGGCTCCCCGCCCACGCGGCGGGTGGGAGAATCGGGATAGACGGTCCCCGTCTTCCGTTCAAGCTCCTTGAGTTCGTCGTAATATCTGTCGTACTCGCGGTCGGACACGGTGGGCGCATCGAGGACGTAGTACTCATACCCCCAGCGGTTCAGAAGATCGCACAGTTCTCTCATTCTATCCATAGATTATCCTCCGATGATCTCGAGCGGCGCGAGCGCGGCGGAGAGGTCTTTGTTGCCCGCCGTCTCGAAGCACACGGTGATGATGACGTTCCTCCCCGCCCCGCGGGCGGCGACGACCGTCCCCTCCCCGAAGCGGGCATGCCTTACCCGCGTTCCCACGGTGAAGCCCGCAACGTCGTTCTGCCTTGCGGGAGAGGAGGGCGGGAGACGGGACGGGGAGGCGGAGGGCTTGGAAGTCCCCCCGAAGGAGAAGGTCCCCGTACTCTCCGAAGAGGCCCTCCCGATATAGCGGGCTTCCCGCCGCCCGAAGGAGCCGTAACCGCGGTAGGGACCGCCGTACCCGCTGCCGTACCCTCCGCCGTACTCGCTGCCGTACTCCCCGTAGCGTCCCCTCTCGGGGGGAAGATCGAGCGCGGCGGAGAGTTCGCCGAGGAACTGCGAGCGGACCGTCTGCTCCCTTCTGCCGTAGAGGAAGCGGCTGCGCGAGCGGGTGATGAAGAGCTTTTCCTTTGCCCGCGTGATGGCGACGTACAGGAGCCGCCTCTCCTCCTCGATCCCCTGCCGCTCGTCGAGGGAGCGGGGGGACGGGAAGATATTCTCCTCCATGCCGACGAGGAAGACGCAGCGGAACTCAAGCCCCTTCACTGCGTGGATGGTGGCGACCGTGACATAGTCCCCCTCGTCCATCTCGTCGGTGTCCGAATAGAGGGTGATCTGTTGGAGATAGTCGGAGAGGGTCGCGCCGTCGTTGAGGCGGACGTACTCCTCCACCGAGGCGAGGAACTCGTCGATATTCGCCGCCTTCGTCTCCCCCTCGTCGGAGCCGTCGCGGTAGAAG
>CANRFW010000015.1 GCA_947630035.1 uncultured Clostridia bacterium
CCTCGGGATTCTTCACCCCCACCGAGTATTCCGCATAACGAAGCATTACGCGGGGGTTCAGAATGACGCGCTAAAACGGGCGCAGGACGCACGTCATGTTGAGCGTAGTCGAAACATGACGTATACAAACGGTTGCGTGTCCCTATTGCCCACCCCCGTCCCTGCGGGACACCCCCTCCTATGGAGGGGGCAAGAGAGCGGGCGGATCTGCGACCCCTTGCCTTCCCCTCGATAACCGCGTCATCCTGCCCCGCCCGAAGTTATAATTGTTATCCAAGGGCGGCACGAGCGCACAGCGCGCAGTAGCCGATACAGTAGGAATAGAAACGCAAAAGTCCATCGTGCGAAGGATCCCGAAGTACGAAGTCCATACTCCCCGTTTTCATCCTCGGGATTCTTCACCCCCACCGAGTATTCCGCATAACGAAGCATTACGCGGGGGTTCAGAATGACGCGCTAAAACAGGCGGGGGCGGGACACACGTCATGTTGAGCGAAGTCGAAACATGACGTGCGGTATACTGTCACCCCTCGACTACGCTCGGGGTGACGTGGTGAGGCGGGCGGGGGCGCAACGCACCGCGACGTCATTCCGAACCGTTTTTGCCGCCCGCCCGCTGTTGCGGGCGGGCGGCAAAAACGCGTGAGGAAACTCTCCGCCCGATCCTTGCCTTCCCCTTGTGAGGGCGCCGCAGGCGTGCCCTGTGCTGAAGGTGTCACGGCTGCCCTTGCCGTGACGGATGAGGTGTTTTCCGCGTTTTTCAATAAGGTGAGATTCCTCCGCCGCAAAGGACGCGGCGTCGGAATGACGTGGCGGGTTGTGCGCGCGGTGTCGGAATGACGTTATTGAGGTTGCGCCGCAATAACGTGTAAACTCCTCATAAAATAAAAAAATCCGCATTTTTGCGGGATGGGGTAGGAAAAATCTTCTTTTTTGTGAGAGGCGCGCCTTTTTTCTGTGAGAAAACTTTCTTTTGTGGGAAGTTTTCTTTCTGCGGAAGGGTGCTTTTCTATTCTTCGGGAGGGTCGGGAAAATAGCGCACTTTTATCCCCTTCTTCACGGCGTATTCCACGGTGTATGCCGCGCCGCCCGTCTCCTTCGTACAATAGGCAAAGAGGAGGTCGCACCCCTCCACCATGTAGCGGTCGCGGGCGAGAAAACACCCCTTATAGTAGACGGAGGAAAGCACCGTCACCTTGTCGCACCACGGGAGGAGTTTGCGGTATTTCTCCCGCTCCGCCGCGGGAAACTTCCTCTCCTGTCCCGCATAGGGGACGCACGCCTCCAAAAAAATGGGGTACTTCCTCTTGAGCGCCGCGAGACAGTCGAGGGCGAGGAGGTCGAACCCCGTCGCCATGCCGCATTGAAAACTGTCGTACCCCTCGCGGATGAGCGCCTCGAGGGCATCGAAAAGGGCGCCCCCGTCAAAATCGGGGGGCAGATCCCTGTGTCCCGTCAGCGCGCAGCACTTGTTCATAGCGGCTCCTTTCTCTCTTTCCCCTGTCCGCGGGGATACTTTGCGGGGGTGAAATGCGTCTTCGTTACAAGAACGAGCGAGCGCTTCCCCATCCCCTCGGGAAGTTCATACTTCACGCACCTCGTTTCCCCTCCGCCGAGGAGGGAAATCGCCCTCTTTGCAAGGGCCGTCTCGTCCTCCGCGCCCTTGTAGGCGAGAAAGAGCCCTCCCTTTTTCACGAGGGGCAGGCAGTATTCCGCGAGGGTATCGAGGCGGGCGACGGCGCGGGCGCAGCACACATCCGCTCTCTCCCGCAAGCTCCTCCTTCCCGCTTCCTCCGCACGGGTGTTGACAACTTCGGCATCTATCCCGAGTTTCTTGCAGACGGCGCGGAGGTACTCACACTTCTTCCCCGTACTCTCGATGAGGGTAAAATGAAGATCGGGGCGGACGATCGCAAGCGGCAGAGAGGGAAACCCGCCGCCCGAACCCACCTCGGCGACGTGCGCGCCCTCCGGGAAAAACGGCTCCCCCGCGAGGGAATCGAGGAAGTGTTTGCAATACACCTCCCTCTCCTCCGTGACGGCGGTGAGGTTGTATTTCCCGTTGTACTCGGAGAGGGTCTCGAAGAGAATACAGAACTTCTCCCTGTTCTCCCCTATCTTTTCCGCAAGGCGCTTGAAGTCCGGCGCATTCATATTGTTATTATACCACACCCGCGGGAAAGGCGCAAGCAATGCGGCACAATTTTCCGCCGTGTTGTGAAAAGGGGGATAACTTTTCCACCGTGTGGATAGTTTTGTGGACAGCCTTCCCCTCTTCTGTTCCCCTTTTCTCCCGTTCTCCTCCCCCTCTCTTTTTCTCCGCGTCCTCTTTCCACCGCCCCCTTTTTATCCACCTCTTCTCCACAGGGTTGTCCACTTCTTTTTTTCTCCTTTGTTTTTCCGAAAGCGGGGAAATTCGCTTGTTTTTTTCCTTGTTTTTTTGTATAATAGGGTCGTGACGGGACAGGCTCCCGAAGACGGGGGAACTTGTCCACAAATCCACAGCCTCTATTACTACTATTATAGAATAGAAATATTATTAAAATCATCATCAGGTGAAGGAGGGAACCATGAAATTTGTCTGCGACGGTGCGACGCTCTCGGAGGCGGTCGTAAAGGTAAGCAAGGCGTGTGCCGTGAGGACGACGGCGCCCGTGATGGAGTGCGTGAAAATTTCGGCAACCGGCGAAGAAGTTGTGCTTCTTGCGACGGACAACGAGCTTTCCATCCGCAAGGCGGTGAAGGCGGAAGTCTTCGAAGAGGGGGAAGTTTGCGTACAGGGCAAGCTCTTTGCGGACTTCATCGGGAAACTCGCCGAGGAGGAGATCGTCATCTCCACGGGAGAGCGCGGCATGGAGATAAAGTACCGCGATTCCGTCTCCTATATGCAGACCCTCCCCGCCGAAGATTTCCCCAAGATCGACCTCTCCATCGGGGAAAACTCCTTCGTCATGAAACAGGGAGACCTCAAAAAGATCATCGCCGAGACCACCTTCTGCTGCGCGCAGGACGATTCCCGTCCCGTCCTCAAAGGGTGCCTTCTCGAATTCGGGGACAAACTTGAGATCACCGCCCTCGACGGGTACCGCCTCGCCATTTCCGAGGCGCCCATCCTCGCCAAGACGGGGGAAAACTCCATCATCTGCCCCGCCCGCACCCTCTCCGAGATCTCCAAGACTTTGACGGAGGACGAAGAGGAGATCGCCATCTATACACAGGGCGGCATGCTGATGGTGGAATCGGAGGGCATGACCATCGTCTCCCGCCTCTACCAAGGGGAGTTCATCCGCAAGGAGAGCGTGATCCCCTCCAAGTTCTCGACGGACGTCATCCTCCCGAGAAGGGCTCTCATCGCGGGAGCCGAGCGCGCCTCCGTCCTCATCCGCGGGGACAAGAACAACCTCGTCACCCTCGAGATCGGGGGGAGTCTCGTGAAGATCTCCTCCAATTCCGAATACGGCAACCTCTCCGAGAGCATTGCCGCGGAGACGGCGGGGGTGGATCTCACCATCTCCATGAACGCAAAATACCTCCTCGATTCCCTCCGCGCCCTCGAAGAGGACGACGTGCAGATCTCTTTCAACGGTCCCGTCTCCCCCTTCATCCTGCAGAACAGAGAGAAAAAAGAGAGTCTGTATCTCATTTTGCCCGTGAGAAACGCATCGTAATCGCTTGACGGACGCGGGAAAAACAAGATATAATGAAAAAACGGGTCTCTCCGAAAAGAGCAAAAACAACTGTACAGGAGTAAATAAATCATGAAAAGAACGTTCCAGCCCAAGAAAAGACAGAGAAGCAAGGTACACGGATTCCGCAAGAGAATGGCGACGCAGGGCGGAAGAAAGACGCTGAAGAGAAGAAGAAACAAGGGCAGAAAGCACATTTCCGCATAACGGCGGGGAACAATGAATTACCTGCGGCTGAAAAAGAGAAAGGATATCTCCGCCGTCCTCAAAAACGGAAAGAGGGCGCGCGGAGAAACTCTTACGGTCGTTTATCTTCCCGCGGAGAGGACGGCGATGGCCGTCTGCGTGGGGAAAAAATACGGAAAGAGCGTGGAGAGGAACAGGATAAAACGGCTCCTTCGGGAGGCGTTCCGCCTTCGCACGGAGACCGTCCCCTGCCGCGTTCTTCTCATTCCCAAAGTCGCAGAGGAATATTCGGTAGCCGCCTTTTCACGCGATCTCAATAAGATCATCCGGAGGGAGAAACTTGAAGATCCGCATCGGTGAGCTGTTGGTGCAGAACGCAAGGGAGCTGAAGAGATCCCTCTTTCTGCCCGTCCGCCTCCTTCGCGGCGCATGCATCCGCTGCATCCTCTTCTATCAGAGAAAGCTCTCCCGTCACACCTGCCTCTACACGCCCACCTGCTCCGAATACACCAAGCGCTGTATCAACAACTACGGTGTCTTTGCGGGCGGCATGCTCGGGATCTGGCGGATCCTCCGCTGCAATCCCCTCTCGAAGGGGGGGTACGATCCCGCGCCCGAGGCGTTCTGGAAAATGAAATGGCTCGTTTGAGGTTATAAGTTTATGTTGCAATCCGCGCTGCTCGGCGTATTTCGCGCCCCCCTTCTCGAAGAGGGATATGCGATCGGTCTCAACTGGCTCGGAAAAATCGTCATGTGGATCGTCGAAGGGATCGGCATCGTCGGTCTCGGCATCATCGTCTTCACCCTCGTGTTGAAGGCGATCACCCTCCCCTTCGATATCTACCAACGGGTGAAGATGCGCAAGCAGACCCTCATCATGCGCGAAATGAAGCCCGAGCTTGACAAACTGCAGAAGCAGTACGCCAACGACAAGACGATGTACAACCAGAAGATGATGGAGCTGTACAAGAAGAACGGGTACAGCATGCTCGGCGCATGCCTTCCCATGATTCTCTCCCTCGTCATCCTCATCGTCGCATTCCAGGCGTTCCGCCTCTATTCGGACTACGCCAACCTCAAAATGTATGTGGACATGTCCGCCGCCTACAACGCCGCCGTCTACAAAAACGGCGTGAAGGACGACGGCGTCCGTTACCGTCTTCACAGAGATGACGTGGAAGACGACGAATACACCATCACTTTGGGGGAGGGAGGCGCCATCACTTGGGAAGAGGGAGGCACCATCCCCTCCGGGAAGGACAATATCCTCTATGAAATGTACTCCGAGACCGCGGGAGAAGAGGAAGGAGAAAATGCCGGGGAAGTCCTCCGCTATATCCGCGTGAGTTCCCCCGATCCCGATAAGTATCTCTTCTATCGCTACAGTCTCGACGATGAGGAGATGAAGGCCCGCTACTATGCGGACTCGGCAAAACTCAAGGCCTATCTCGAAACACAGCCCGCCGAGAAAAAGGACAAAGAGGGAAATACCGTTTTGGACAAAGACGGGAACCCCGTTCCCTCGGACGAGGCTACATTCCTTGCGGCGATCAATGCCGCGGAGGACGAGGACGGGCGGGAAAAGGCCTGCAGCGACTATATCGTGAAAGTCGGCGGGACGGCCGCGGCGGATTGGTACCATGAAAACGACGCCCACTTCCTGTGGGTCAAGAACGTGTGGTATCCCGACGTATCCTACAACCACCCCATTCCCTCCACGCAGGCCGATTTCATCAAGCAGTTCAACCGCACCGTCACCCTCGAAAACGGCAAAAAGAGTACGCTCGCAGCCGTCGTTTCCGATACCCAGTATAACAATTTGACCTCCGAACTCTCTTCGGAGAAGAAGGCCGCCAACGGATATTTCATCCTCATCATCCTCTCCATCGGGCTTATGGTCGGATCCCAACTCATCACCATGAAGAGCCAGAAGGAGAGCGATAAATACCAGACGGTGGACGGACAGGGCGCCAAGACCCAAAAGGTCATGCTCGTGATGATGCCCCTCATCTACGCGATCTTCGCGTTCATGTACAGCGCGGCATTCACCATCTATATGACGATGAGCAGTCTCCTCTCCATCATCGTCACCCTCCTTTGCAATCTCATCCTCGGGAAAGTGTTCAAGAACAAGGAGGAGAAGGAAATAAAAGAGCAGTACTCCCGCAAACTGCCGTGGCAAAATAACAACGGGAAAAAGACGAAAAAATCCAAAGGGAAAAAATAAATAAGAGGAAAACGAAGATGGAACAGAAAGTTTTCACGGGAAAGACGGTGGAAGAGGCCGTCGCCGCAGGGCTTGCGGAACTCGGGGTCTCGGCGGAAGACGTTGAGATCGAAGTACTCGAAGAGGGCAAAAAGAAGAAGGGGCTGTTCGGCAAGGAAGTGCCCGCAAAAGTAGGGCTTACCGTAAAGGAGAAACTCACCGACGGGCAGAGAGCGGTGAAATTTTTGGAGGGGCTTCTCCCCCTCCTCGGGACGGAGGCCACCCCCGTTCTCTCCGATGAGGACGAGAAGATCGTCATCACCCTCACCGCAACCTCGGCGAAGGGCGTGATCGGAAGGCGCGGCGAGGTGATCGACGCCATCCAGACCATCGCGGGCGCCGTCGCCAACACGGGCAGAAAGGAGTATAAAAGGGTCGTCGTGGACTGCGAGAACTACCGCGAGGAGCGGGAGGAAACGCTGCGCAGGGTCGCCTTGAAACTTGCGGCGAAGGCAGTGCGCATCGGCAAACGCGTCCGCCTCGAGCCGATGAATCCCTATGAGAGGAGGATCATCCACTCCACCCTCGCCGACAGCGAGGAAGTGACGACGCGCAGCGAGGGCAAGGAACCGGCGAGATACGTCGTCATCACCCCCAAGAACATGAGGCCCTACGAGAAGAGGGACCGCGACCGCCACGGCAAGGGCAGGTTCGACAAGCGCGACGGGCACGGCAAGCAGGGCGATAAGAGGTACGGAGACCGCAAGCCTTACCCCAAGCGGGACCTCCCCTCCGAGGTGACCCCCGAAAGCTCGGGGACGAGCTTCAGCCGCGGGAGCAGCACGCCGGGTTACAAGAAGGGCGGGTTCTCGGGCTTTTTCGGGACCTACCTCGGCAAGGCGGACGACGACGCCCCCACCCCTCCCACGGACGAAGAATAAGGCTGTAAACGAGGAAAGAATACCATAACACGTCATGTCGAGCATAGTCGAGACATGACGTGTTTTCATATACTCCCTTGCCTTCCCCTCGAGAACGCCGCAGGCGTGCCATGCGCCGAAGCGCCGCCCGCAACCCATTTCTCGGCTTCCCCTTGAGGGGAAGCTCCGCCTTTGGCGGTGATGAGGTGGATATAATTTTACAACACCTCATCCATCCCCTGCGGGGACACCTTCCCCTCACAAGGGGAAGGCAAGGGTTGGGTGGAAGGCAAGGGGGCTCCCGCCAAAGCGGGAAACTGCGTCCTCAAAAGGGGGCGTTTTCCGCCCCCGTTCCCGCAAAAATGCGCACATGGGGTAGAAAAAAACAAAAAAACGCGCCCGACAAAAGTCGGGTGCGGCCATGTATTCCGGTCAGTTGTTCTCAAGCCACTTCTTCGCGTTCGCCTTGGTGTACGCCGTGATCTTCTCCGTCGCATAGGCGGAATCGGCGCCGCCGTAGGTGTAAAGGAAGTAGTCCCCTTCGGGAGTCTGATACAGCGTCGTCTCGTAGCCCGCGGGATCGCCGTAAGCGCCGCAGGTGACTTTCTTTACCACCGTTGCGGTCGCGGTGTCGTAGACCTTGGTCTTGGTCGTCTTGATCATCTTTGTTTTCTCCTTATTCAAAACTTTCCTTTATTTTAGAAAATTATTCCGAATTCGTCAAGAATAACGAGCAAATTTTCGGGAAGTTTTCAAGGGTGTTATTTTATCACAGAATTTTCAGGCAGAGTGTGATTTTACGGACAAGTTTGCGCGGTTTGTCACACCCTTACTGCAACAGGAGGCGGAGGCGATCGCGGAGGAGATAAGCTCCGCCATGGCGTAAACCATATGAAAGCGGGTGAGATTGAGGAAGGAGTAAGTGAACGCCGACTTGCGCGCCACCACGCCGAGGATGGAGAAGTCCCCCACCTTCCCGAGCCGCTTGTTCGCACCCGAGCCGGGGCGGAGGGGAGTATCGGAGACCTTGACAAGCCCCACGTCGCACTCCTCCCCCACCGCCGCATCTACCGCAATGACACGGCTTTCGGGGTGGGTCTTGTGTACAAAATCGTTGAGATACTTCACTTCCTTTGCGGTGACGGGGCTTTTGAGGGTGCCGTAAACGTAACCCTTGAAATCCGCCCTCTTCTTTAAGAGACTGCCCGTTACGGGGCCGAGACAGTCGCCGATGGCAAGGTCGCTGCCGATGCAGAGTACGACGGGCGGCGCCGGCGTCTCCCCCACAAAGCGGGAGAGGGCGGAAAAGACCCCCGTCTCCGCGAGGCCGTTGTAAAAATGAAAGGCGTATTCCATGGCTCCTCCTGCCCGCAAATGGTTGACCGTTCCGAAAAATTTTATACCGATCTCCGCGTTTTCATCGACAAAACCCGAAAACTGTGGTATAATGGGGGCAAGGAGTCGGGAATGAATCTTTTGGCAAGCGGCGCATGGGCGCTCGATCTCACATTCTTTGTGATAATTTTTGCGTGCATCCTCCTCGGATCGATCTGCGGGATCGTCAAGCTGGTCGGCAAATGGGCGGGCACCGTCGTCTCCATCGTCGTTGCGATCGGGTTCTGCATCGCCATGAAGAACACCCTCGAGGCGTGGTTCGGCATGACGAGCGCCATCGCGAAAGGGCTGCACAACCAAACGATCGCGGATTGGCTCTCGGTGGCGATCGCCTTCGTCCTCCTCGTCGTCCTCGTGCGCCTCGCCGCATGGCTGCTCTCGACGATCGCGAGCGGGCTGGTGAAATCCAACGACACCCTCCGCAGGATCGACCGCATGCTCGGCGCGATCCTCGGGCTGATCTTCGGGTTCGTGACCGTCCTCATCCTCCTCGGAATCCTCCGCCTCATCCCCTCCTCGACGATGCACAGCTTCGTCTCCTCGAGTACGATCGTCGGCCCCCTCTTCCACTGGGATTGGTTTACGGCCCTCTCCTCCGTCGTGCGCTCCTGATTTAACAAACTTTCCGAAAGCTCTCCCGTTTTGCGGGAGGGCTTTTTGTTTACGGCCCGCTGCGGCGGACGGCGCGGAAATAATTTACTTTGTGAATTACACTACGCCCCCCGATTGCGGAACAATTTTGGCCGCTGTTTTTTATGCGCCCTCCAATAAATAAGACGCCCGCAGGGGGACAACGGCAAAGAGAAGCCCCTCTATTATCTCCCGCATTCTCCATACAGCGAGAGGGGCGGGCGGACCCTTGAGAATTGCCGCGCCGAGCCTTTTGAGCGGTGCAAAACGGTCTGCACGCAAAGGGGGGCTGTGCGCATGTCCCAAACCCTCATAAAAACGGCAAAAAACGGGACAGGCAGAGCCCCGAGGTTTTTCTCAAAAATTCCCCCTCGGACAAACCATGAAGACGCTTGTTTGCGCACGTCTTAAAAATTAGCACTGAATGTTTCACGTGAAACATGAAAAAATCAGAAAAAATTCTCCGAAGTGTTTCACATGAAACATTTTCGGGGTCTGAACCCCCAAAATTGCCCCAAAAACGGGGGTTTGGAGGGGTTTTGAGGCAAAATTGTGAGATTTTTGAAAATCGGGAAAGAATTTCCGTAAGGGACTTGATTCTTGCAGAAGAATGTGGTACAATATTCATGTTCCGTTTGCGTAAGCTATGAAGGCACGGACAATAACAAAAAGGAGATATGTATTTGAACAAGGCAGTAAAGACGATCATCATTGTTGTGCTGGTCGCCGTCCTTGGTATCGGTGCGTACTTCCTGATCACCTCGCAGATCAAAAACAGCAAATACGTGCAGACGTACGAGTTCATTGATCTCATCGAGGACGGTCGCGGAGCTACTGCACCCGAGAATTGGGACGCAGATAAGTACGGCGAGTGGGAGAACAAAGTCGACGACGAAAAGCAGATCGTCCGCGTCTATGTAGACGGTTATGTCGTGTACGGGTATACATGCATGGACGCCCGCACTTACAGTTGTTGGACCAACTACGCAAGCCTATACGACGCAGACAGTTTCAACAAGATCGTAGTGGACCGCTGGGACAAGGATTTCGGCGTCAAGTACGACGTCAACAATCCCAATGCGGGCGCCGACTGGGGCAATATCATCTATATTGCGGTGCTGGTTATCGGCGTGATTGCGTTCATCTTCATCATGCGCGCCATGATGGGAGGGACGGGCAAAGTCGCCAATTTCGGCAAGACCAAGGCGAAGGCCTCGACGCATCTCAAGGTGCGCTTCTCCGACGTCGCAGGCGCGGAGGAAGAGAAGGCGGAGCTTTCGGAGATCGTCGAGTTCCTGAAGAACCCGCGCAAATTCTCCGATCTCGGCGCAAAGATCCCCAAGGGGGTGCTGCTCGTCGGCCCTCCCGGAACGGGTAAGACGCTGTTCGCGAAGGCGGTCGCGGGGGAGGCGGGCGTGCCCTTCTTCTCGGTGAGCGGTTCGGACTTCGTCGAAATGTACGTCGGCGTGGGCGCGTCCCGCGTGCGCGACCTATTCGATCTTGCAAAGCGCAACCAGCCTTGCATCATCTTCATCGACGAGATCGATGCGGTCGGCCGTCAGCGCGGCGCAGGTCTCGGCGGCGGGCACGACGAGCGCGAGCAGACCCTCAACCAGATCCTCGTCCAGATGGACGGCTTCGATTCCAACGAGGGCGTCATCGTGATGGCGGCGACCAACCGCGCGGACATTCTCGACAGCGCGCTTCTCCGTCCCGGGCGCTTCGACCGCCAAATCTACGTTCACCTGCCCGACGTCAAGGGGCGCGAGCAGATCCTCAAGGTGCATTCCCGCAATAAGCCCCTTGCGCCCGACGTAAACTTCAAAGTGATCGCGCGCATGACGAGCGGATTTTCGGGCGCAGACCTTGCCAACCTCCTCAACGAGGCGGCCATTCTCGCGGCGCGCAAGGGGAGCAAGACGATCGGTAACCTCGATCTCTATGAGGGCATCAACAAAGTTCTCCTCGGACCGCAGAAGAAGAGCCGCGTCGTCACCGAGCAGGAGAAGAAACTCACCGCCTACCACGAGTCGGGCCACGCCATCCTCGGCAAGCTCTGCCACGAACTCGACAACGTGCAGGAGGTCTCCATCATCCCGCGCGGGCCTGCCGGCGGCTATACGCTGTACCGTCCGGAGTCGGACAACAACCTCGATACCGTGAATACGCTGCGGGCGCAGATCTGCTCGGGGCTTGGCGGCAGGGTCGCGGAGGAACTCGTCATGCACGATATTTCCTCGGGCGCATCGGGCGATATCCGCCAGATCACCCAAATCGCCCGCAAGATGGTCACCGAGTGGGGTATGAGCGACAAGCTCGGGCCCATCGCGTATACGAGCGACGGCCCCGTCTTCCTCGGCAGGGATTTCGAGGAGCGCAACACCTATTCGGAGGAGACGGCGAACCTCATCGACGAGGAAGTCAAGCGCATCATCGCCGAAGAATACGAGAAGGCGCGGAAACTTCTCACCGAGAACCGCAAGATCCTCGACAACATGGCGCGCGTGCTTGTGGAGCGGGAGACCATCTACACCGCCGAGGTCGACATGCTGATGAAGGGCGCGGACTACAAGGAAGTGCTTGCCTACATGGAGGAGCATGACAAGGATACGCCCGACGATCCCTTCGGCACCAAGTCGGAGGAAACGGACGGCGCAGAGGCCGCGACCCCCGTCTCTTCGGAGCAAAACGGGGGGGCGCAAGAAAATCCGCCCGCGGAAAACGCACCGGCGGACGGCGGTTCGGGCAGCCCCGCGAGTACTCAAAACACTGAAGAAAAAGACGGGGAGTGACGCGCCATGGGAAAGATCATTTCGTTTTCCAACCAGAAGGGCGGCGTGGGCAAGACGACGACCTGCGTAAACCTTGCCGCCTATCTTTCGGTCGCGGGAAAGAAAGTGCTGCTCGTCGACCTCGACCCGCAGGGCAACGCGACGACGGGGCTCGGGTTCTCCAAAGGCGCCCTCAAAAAGTCGGTGTACAATGTCCTCATCGAGGGGGAGGACGTGAAGGAAAACGTCCTCACAACCGAACTCGAGCGGCTCTTCCTTCTGCCCGCGAACGTCGATCTTGCGGGGGCGGAGGTGGAACTCGTCTACCGCAAGAACCGCGAAAAGACCTTGCGCGCCGCGCTTGAAAAGGTGAAGAAGGAGTATGACTACATTCTCATCGACTGCTCTCCCTCCTTGGGACTTCTCACCATCAATGCGCTCGCCGCGGCGGACAGCGTAATTATCCCCATCCAGAGCGAGTATTACGCGCTCGAGGGGCTTTCGCAACTCATGAACTCCATCGCGCTCGTGCGCCAGCACCTCAACCGCAGTCTCGAGGTGGAGGGGGTGGTCCTCACCATGTTCGACGGGCGCTCCCTCATCTCCAAGCAGATCGCGGCGGAGATCAAGAAGTTTTTCAGCAAAAAGTTATACGAGATCGTCATCCCGCGCAACATTAAGCTCTCCGAGGCTCCCAGCCACGGGAAGCCCATTCTCCTGCACGATCCCAAGTGCATGGGGGCGAGGGCGTACAGCGCGCTTACCGAAGAATTTTTGAAGAGAGAAAAGGAAAAGGAGGGGAACGTATGGTAAAAGGACTCGGAAGGGGGCTTTCGGCTCTCTTCAGCGATACGGAAGAGGCTTACGGTTTCGGCAGGGAGGACGGCAACGCGACGGAGGTGCCCATCTCCGCGGTGCATCCCAACCCCGACCAGCCCAGAAAGGCGTTCGACGAAAACGCCATGCACGAGCTTGCGAATTCCATCCGCGAGCATGGGGTCATCACGCCGCTCGTCGTGGTAAAGCAGAAAGACGGGGACTACATGATCATCGCGGGCGAACGCCGCTACCGTGCGGCGCAGATGGCGGGACTTGACACGCTGCCCGTCGTCGTCCGCGAATACAACGAGCGGGAGATCCAGGAGATCGCCCTCATCGAGAACTTGCAGCGCGAAGACCTCAATCCCATCGAGGCGGCGTACGGCATGAAAAAACTCATGGAGGAATACAGCCTCACGCAGGAAGTGCTTGCGGAGAGGCTCGGCAAATCCCGCCCCGCGATCGCGAACACCCTGCGCCTTCTGACCCTTTCGGACGAGGTCATCGACATGGTGCGGGACGGCAAGCTCTCCTCGGGGCATGCGAGGACGCTCGTCACCGTACCAAAAGAGGAACAGGGGGAGCTTGCGAAAAACTGCGTGAAAAACGGCTGGTCGGTGCGCGAAGCGGAGCGCGCCGTGAAGCAGCACCTCAACCCGCCCGAAGTCCTCGCCCGCCGCAAAGAGCAGAAAAATGCCCTGATGGGGGCGGAATTGAAGCACCTCGTGGAGAGATTGCGCCTCACGTTCAAGACGAAAGTCTCCCTCATCGGCACCGAGAAGAAGGGCAGGATCTATATCGATTACTACACCCGTGACGATCTCGACCGCATTTCCGAGATCCTCGACATCATCGACCGGCAGGAGTGACCCGGTAAAGGAGATTTTGCCGCACCCGTGCGGCGGTTATGCTTGAATTTCATCCTGCGACGGAAGAGGACCTTCTCGCGGCGAAGCCCTACTTCGCCGCGCAGAATTTACATATCAGCGATTTTTCCGTCGGCTTCCAATTCATGTGGATGCGCTACTTAAAGCCCGCCTTCGCCTATACGGACGGGTGTCTCATCATCCGCGAAAAATTTGCGGGGAAGGACTATTTTCACTACCCCATATCCTTAAAATGCGGGGAAGGGGAGGAGGCGGCGATTGAAAAGATCGAGGCGTATTGCCGCGAGAGCGGGGTGCGCATGCACTTTACGAACGTCCCCCGTTCCCGCCTTGCCGCCCTCGTTCTGCGGTACGGGCGGGAGGTGACGGTGACGGACGTCCGCCGCTGGCGGGACTACCTGTACCGCGCCGAGGATTTCAAAGAATATGCGGGCGGGAAGTACGCGGGACAGCGCAACCATGTCCACAAATTCACGAAAAATTATGCGTGGGAGTTCCGTGTTTACGGCAAGGAGGACGAGGCGCTCGTCCTCTCCTTTTTGCATGAATACGAGGCGGCCCAGCGCGCGAAGGGGGCGTATCTTGCGGAGGAGGAGATGGACGAAGTCTTCCGCATTCTCCCCGAGATCGGGCGGCTCGGGCTGTTCGGGGGGATTCTCTTTGCGGACGGGAGGCCCGCCGCGGTCTCGTTCGGAGAGCGGTGCGGGGACACGGTCGTCGTCCATATCGAGAAGGCGCTCCGCGAATTCGAGGGGGCGTACCCCATGATCGCACAGCAGTTTGCGAGGGCATTTTGCGGGGATGGGGTGCGATTTTTGAACCGTATGGACGATGCGGGCGACCGCGGACTGCGGAAATCCAAGCTGCAGTATCTGCCCTGCGAACTCGTGGACAAATACAATGTTCTCCCGAAGCGGGCGATCGACGCGGCGCGGGAGATCCCCGAGATCCAAACGGAGAGGCTTACGATCGGTCCCCTCCGCAACGAGGATGCGGAGGAGTATGCCCGCCTCGCCTCCGACGTCGAGAGGAACAAGTGGTGGGGGTACGATTGGCGGGAGGACTGCAAGGGCAAGCCGCGCAAGGGGTATTTTCTGAAATTCGCGCGGGAGTGCTTCCGCACGCGCGAGGAGATGCCCGCGGGGATCTATGCGGACGGAAAACTCGTGGGGGAGGTCGTTCTGCACCGCTTCGGCTATCGCGACGAGGCGGAGATCGGGGTACGGCTCCTGCCCGAGGCGGAGGGGAACGGCTACGCGAGGGAGGCCCTTTCCGCCATGGCGGACTACGCCTTTATGACCCTCGGCGTGGAGAGGCTCGAGGCGAAGTGCTTCCGCGAAAACGAGCGCTCCCGCCGCACCCTGCTCTCTTCCGGCATGCACCCCTGCGGGGAAGACGAAACGTATTTCTACTTTACAAAGACCGCCGCGGGTTGAGTATACATTATTATATAGTGTCATACGGCACCCCTTCGATGCGCCGCCTTTCCGGGCGGCGTTTTGTTTTGGACGATGGGCACGCCCTTCCCGCGCGGAGGCGGGACGTAAGAGGAAAAGGAACCCGCGGATTGGGGAAAGTGCCCAAAAAACTTCAAAAAAAAGAGAAATTTTTCACAAAAAAATTCAGAATTGATATTGACAAAGCAAGATCTGTGTGCTAAACTATGGGCAGTACAGGAAATGACGATAGGGGGAAAGTCATGGACAGAGGGAGTATTCGCTGATTTTTTCGCGCACCTTTTTTGCGTATGCAGAGAGGGAATTGCGTTAAAAGATCGGCGAATACTCTTTTCTGTTTCCGGCGAGCTTATCTTTGTTTCTCGGATCCGAAGCGCCCGTCGTTTCAGCTTCCGCGCACCCCCCAACGCGCGGCAGGATGAGGCGGCATGCGGTTCGGATTCGGCGTACAAAACCATTTTTATAAGAGGTATTGAGGAATGAAGAAGAGAAACATTGTAAGAAACGTCTCTCTTGTCGCGCTCTCCGCGGTCCTCGTCTGCGGCACGGCCGCGACGTTCGCGGGTTGCGGCGGCAAGAAAGATCCTTACACGCTCTATGTGAAGATCTTCTGCGATGCCGCCGACGCCGCGACCAACACGGAGATCTGCAACAAGTGGGCGGAAGAGTACACCAAAAAACTGCAGGCGGACGGGACGATCTCCGCGGAGCAGTCCATCCACGTGCAGTTCGATAACGTTGCGAAGTCCGAGGACTACTTTAAGGAACTCGACAATAACTTCGCACAGGGCGCGAAAAACGTCGCGGATATCATCTACATGTCCCCCAAGTACACCCGCGTATGGATGGAGACGGGGCGCGTGATGGAACTCTCCCAGTACTTCTCCGACGAGGACTACGCCGAGACGACGAAGGTTTGGCAGAACGCCCTTAGCTTCTACGGCTATTCTCGTGACGGGTACAATGCGGAGACCTACCAGCTCGGCGACGCCCTCACTTATAAAGAGGACGGTGCGGACGGCAAGGGCTATTACAACGCGAACAACGTGAAGACGGGGATTTATGCGCTGCCGAAGGACTACTCCAACTTCAGCATGGGCTTCAACAACAGGTTCTTCACCGAAGACATGAAGAAGGCGCTCACCACCCGTACGGCGGATACCCAGCGCAATGTCTACGGCGCTGCGGATATTCCCCGCACACTTCTGTATAAGGGCGGCTCAACAACTTCTACTGCACCCGCCCATAACGGGAACAGCGGGCTTGACAAAGTCGTCACTTATGCGGTGGACGATCCCGATTATGTAAATCCTTATACAAAGGCAAAACAGCCCGTTGTGAAAGGTGCTACCGCACCGCTCATCAACATCGGCGTGCCCACCACCTACAAGCCGTTTAACTTCTATTCCTTCACGGACTACAATTCGGCAGTGGAGGGAGGAGACCCCGTGGCGCTCGCCGTCGAGGAATATACGGGCGGCAAGGGCTACACGGTGACCATCCCCGGCTTCCCGGGCGAGACGTTCAAGATGCCCTCGGGGTCTGCTGTGGATACAAACGCCTACTACGATACGAGCTGGGGCCACATGACCCTCACCTACGCCGAGTTCAGTGCGCTTAGCTGGGCTGTCTCCTACTATTGCAACACCTTCGAGTGGACGCAGGTCAACAAGAAGGGTTGGAATAAATTGGGGATCGCGGATTGCATCGGCGATTCCAACGATGACTTCGGTTATCCCGAAGGCGACAAGACGGATCCTGCAAAGCCCGCCGAGGGGAACTATGTATCCGGCGCAGGCCGCGGCGGCCTCCGTCTCAAGAACAACAAGTATGAGAACGTGTTCGGCGGCGACCAGTACGAAGGTCTGCCTTCCCCCACCCTCTATCTCCTTCCTTGGCTCGCGGGCAACGACGCCGACTTCATCGATCCGACCTCCACAAAGGCGATCCAGGAAGACGTCGAGACGGATATTTCCAAGATGAACGAAAATACCGCGCTCGGGACCAAGACCGCAAATGTAAGCAAGCTCCGCCTCAACGGCAAGGTGGAAGACGTCGCTGTGCAGTACGGCATCAACTCCGAGCGCTTCGTCGAGACGTATGCGGCATTCCTCGCCTACGGTTCCGACTGGAACGCCAACTCCGGCAACGCCCGCTCCATCGCGGATAAGCAGAAGCCCGACAACGGGCAGGCGCTCTTCCTCGCAGGCGCGTGCATTTTCTACGGTATCGGTACGTGGGACGGCAAGACCAACAACGAGTCCCCGCTCGACCTGTGCGAATTCCGCATCATGCCCGAACCCGTTTCGGAGAAGTATTCCCTCTACTCCGAGATCAAGGACATGAACTATAAACTGAAGACGTATCAGTGGGATAGCGCGAAGGATGCGGCCGTCGAATCGCCCGCATTCAAGAGCGGCAACGGCGTGTACTCCCGCGAAGAGATCATCGCGAACCAGGCGGACCGCCAGGATAAGTGGGGCGCCCGTATGGACTCCGTCGGCTACGCCGTCAACAATGTAGTCTCCAAGTACAAGGGCAACGAAGAGTGGAAGATCAAGGGCTCGGTGTCCCTCGTGCTTGCCCTCACGGCGAACGAGGAAGACCAGACCAACCTCCTCTACGGCGGTGCGCAGCTTCCCAACTTCGTCCACCAGTGCGTCGAACTTTTGCAGTATCAGAATCCCAACTATAACGGGAACGGTCTCCTTGAAGGTGCAAACAAGAACATTCGGGAGAACGGCGCGTTCACGGAGATGCTGACTCCCGAGGGCTGGGCGGATACGCCTTACTACGACCTCGATGGCAACGGCAACTTGCAGTTCAACTCCGACGGCACGCCCGTGACGAACCCCGAAGGCGTTGCAAAGGCAGAGGCCGTGTGGGCGCTCTATTGCGACGCAGCGACCGCAATGAGTGATGCGGCCATGGATGGCAGCACGCAGACGGTGAAGCAGTTCATCGATAGCTACAATGCCAACACGGCCAAGAAGGCGCTGTTTGACGCGGCGGGCGAGACGGCGATCAAGTACAATGAGGATTACGCGAATGTGGTCCTGCGCAACATGGCGGGCTCCAACTCCAAGATCGCGACGGCGATGAAGTATCTCCGCATGGTCACCTACACGAGAGCGGACCGTGACATCGACCTCCGCATGCAGAACGGGCTGAACTCCGCGCGCGACTCCGCAATGTACACCTATGAGGACGGTTGGATCGGGCTCTTCTCCATGCGTACCGGCGAGATCGCCCTTGCGTACAGAAACCAGAAACTCATCGAGGGGACGGATATTGCAGCGAAGAAGAACACCTTGAGAAAGATGGTCACCTACAACCCCGGCGCGACGAGCGGCGTGGTCGTCCAGACGCCTTTCGTATACTGCCTCCGCACCGCGAAGCTCGTGCAGGACGAACTCGACAAGTCCATCGCCGACGAGAAAGACCAGCTCTGGTAAAAGGCACAACGGAACCGGAGGGGCGCCCTGCGGGGCGTGCCCTCCGGCATACGGGAGAATATCGATAAGGAGGAAAAAATGGAAGAAGTCATCACTACCGGAACCGACGAAGCCGCCGTTGCGGCGGCGGAAGCGGTCGCCGAAAGTGAGGAGAGGGTGGCGGAAGCCGCCCCGCAGAAGAAAAAGCACCATGTCAACCAGCAAAAGCTGTGGGACAATATCTGGGGCTGGCTCTTCTGTCTCCCGCTCATCATCGGCACCTGTTGGTTCATTTACTCCACCCTCATCATGGCGTTCCTTCTCTCGTTCACCAACTTCCGCGTCGGCGGACAGGTGAGTATGTGGGAATGCCTCGGGCATCTCGGGGACTACATATACGGCAAGCGGCAGGGCGCAACGGACGCTTTCCACTGGTATAAACTTCTCTTCACCGAGAACGTCACCGGTATGGACCGCACCACCCTCATCAACATGGGCATCCAGCTCAACGAGATGGGCGCGTTCCTGTTCAACACCGTATTCTACATGATCGGCATCCCGATCGGCATGATCCTCTCCGTCTTCTTTGCGGTGTGCATGTCCCGCGATATCAAGGGCGGCAACGTGTTCCGCGTACTCTACTATCTCCCCTGCGTGGCGAGCGCGATCTCGATCGTCTACACCTTCAAGATCATGTTCGGCAGCACGGGCGTCATGAACCAGCTGCTGGGTCTCGGAAACTTCCACTGGATCTCGGAGGGCGTCGAGGGGGCATACACATGGCAGAACCTCACGGGGGCGGAACCTTCGGCAAACGCCTTCATGATGGACCCCTATTGGTGCCAAGGCTTCTTTATGAAGCTCGTCATCGTCATCATGTCGGTGTGGAAGGGGCTCGGCGGCACGATCATCCTCTACGTTGCGGGTCTCTCGGGCGTCAATGCGGCGACCAAGGAAGCGGCGCAGATCGACGGCGCGAACGGTTGGATCATCTTCTGGAAAGTGACGATGCCTGACCTGTATCCCACCATCTTCTACAATATCGTCACTTCCGTCATCGGCGGCATGCAGATCTATGCGGAACCCGAAATGTTCATGAATTCGGCGTACAGCGGCGGTAACGTCATGGTTTCCGGCTACGTCGCACTCATCTACAAGTACGGTATCAATATGAAGTATGCGTCCCGCGGCGCTGCCTACGGCATGTTCCTCGCGGTGATTATCTTCGTACTCACGCTCTTCCAGTTCTGGCTGGATTCGCGCAAGAAGGACTAATGGGGGGTAAGAATATGGAAAACGAAAACAAGAACAGAATTCTCCCCGCAGAGACCGCCGCAACCGACGAAGCGAAGAACTACTCTTCCTTCCGTTACGCGGTCGGCGCGATCCTCGCGTTCTTCGGGTTCTCCTCCAAGACGCACCGCGCCAGCAAGAAGCGCGCAAAGCTCGTTGCGGATATCTTCACCTATATCGTCCTCCTCTTCGGGGCGTTCGTCATGGTGTACCCCTTCTGGTGGATGATCGCAGGTTCCTTTGCCTACACCATCAACGGCACGGGCGGCAGCAGCCTCCTCGAGAGCATGGTGTGGTGGCCCTCGTCCGATACCCTGCACATTCCCTCGGGGGATACGACGAAGGCGGAACTCTTCTTCAACTACCGCACCCTGTTTACGAGCGCGTTCGAATCCTCGGGGCTGAACGTCTCCTATTGGAGATCTCTCTTCAATAACCTCCTCTATTCGGTCGTGCCCGTCGTTATCGGCGTGATCACCTCCGCATCCGCGGCGTTCTCGTTCGCGAAGATCAACTGGATCGGCAGGAACGTGGTGTTCTTCATGCTCCTCGCCGCGATCATGGTCCCCGGTCCCTCCCTCATGATCACCCAATACGTCATGTATTCTGACATGGGGTGGACGCAGAACGCACTCGTCCTCATCATCCCCGGCATGTTCGGGTCCATCATGACGGCATTCTTCATACGGCAGTTCCTGTTCGGGCTTCCCACCTCCATCATCGAGGCGGCGAAGATCGACGGGGCGGGGTACCTCCGCATCTTCTGCCAGTTCATTCTGCCGCTTGCGATGCCCGCGATCATGGCGCAGGGACTTCTCTCCTTCATGGGTTGCTGGAACAACTACATGGGGTCGTTCATCTACCTGTCGCAGAACTCCGAATGGATCAACCTGCCGCACGCAATGTACATTCTGAACGCCAGCCCGAGTTCCAACCTCGGCGTCGTCATCGCGTCCTCCGTCATGTGCGTGTTGCCCGTCATCATCCTCTTCGGCTGCTTCCAGAAACTGATCATCGGCTCGCTCATGCTCACCGGCTCCAAGGAGTAACAAAGACGGATTGCCCGTCCGCACTGCGGGCGGGCATTTTTTCGGCAGTGAAAATTTGCGGGATACCCTTGAAATTTCCCGCGCGATACGGTATAATACAAATAATCAATAAGGGGGAAAATCTATGAAAGCCAAGAAATGGATCTATATTGCCATGGCGGCTACGCTCACGGTGTCCGCCTTTGCGTTGGCGGCATGCGGCGATAAGCCCGCACCCAAGCCCGTAGAGCAGCAGGGCCTCAAGCCCACGGAGGTTTACAAGCTGCCCATCGACGACGGCGGCCGCTCGACGGATGTTTCCGTACACGATCCCTCCGTCTTCTACGACGAAAACAGCAAGACGTATTACGCGTTCGGCTCCCACTTTATGGTTGCTTCCTCGAAAGATCTCATTGAGTGGACACAGGAAGTGGGCGACGGCAGCAGCGAGACGAGCGGGCAGCGCGAGGCGCAGAAACTGTACGGCGAAGGCGTGAATTGGCGCACCGTTCTGAAAGAGAGTGTGGCGTATGCGGGGAGCGTAATGCCCTCCACTTGGGCGCCCGACGTGAACTATCACGACGGAAAGTACTATATGTACTATTCTCTCACGTCCAAATTCGGCAGTCCCAAGTCGGTCATCGGGCGCGTCTCCTCCAAAAATGTACTCGGCCCCTATGCCGACGAGACGATCATCCTCAAGACACCCGACGACGAATCGGGCAAGACGCCCAATGCAATCGACCCCGAGCTTTTCACCGATAAAGACGGCGGGCTTTGGATGGTGTACGGTTCCGCCTTTGCGGGCGTGTATATCAAAGAACTCTACAACGAGGGCGAAAATTGGGGACTTCCCAAAGAGGAAGGCTACGGCAAACTTCTCTGGAAGGGAGGCGGGCCCGTCGTCGAAGGCCCCTTCGTGTTCTACAACGAACTCACGGATTACTACTATCTCATGACGACGTACGGCGACCTCAACACGAACTACAACATGCGCATCGCGCGCAGCGAGAACCCCGACGGTCCCTATTTGGATATCACGGGCGCGGATATGGCGACGACGAGTAACAACGGCAATGCGCACGGCAACAAGGTTGCGGGAAGCTATCACTTCGGCACGGAGGGCGCGGCATACGCGGCGCTCGGGCACAACTCCGTCGTGAAAGACACGAGAGGAAAATGGTTTGTGGTCTACCATGCCCGCCGCCAGACGGGGACTTCCGTCACCCCTGGGCACAACCTCTATACGAGCCAGCTCTTCTTCAATGAAGATGGGTGGCCCGTCATGTCCCCGCTGCCCTATGTGGGGGAGAAGTTCGGCAAGATCACAAAGGAAGATGCCGCGGGCGAGTATGAGATCGTCGTCCACTCCACGGGCACGGCGATCGAAATCGCGCAGTCGGTCACATACAACCTCACCGCAGACGGCAAGGTATTAAGCGGGACGACCGAAGCGGGATCGTGGGATCTCTCCGAGGACTTCTATATTACGATTACCTTGAACAATGTCGAGTATAAGGGCGTGATCGTTCCCGGGTGGAACTCCTATATTTCCAAAAAGGACGACCAAACCGCGGCGTTCGCCATCACGGCGATCTCCAAGCTCGCCGATCAGGGCGGCAGCCTTTGGGGGGTCGGCGCCCGTGAGGACGAGTAAGTCGTGAAAAACAGAGGCCCTTTGCGCACGGCGTAAAGGGCCTCTTTGCGTAATGGGGGAAGAAAAATGGCAATAGGGTATCCGAAAAACCCGCGTTTCAATCACTTGCGGATGCGCACGCCCGACTATGCCTCGTGGCAGGAGGGGTGTGCCCACGACCCCGCCCTTTTAGAGTGGGAGGGGGTGTATTATGCCTACTCGACCGATACATTCGGCGCGCCGTGCGGCTATCAGATCAGAAAATCGGCCGACCTTTTGCATTGGGAATATGTAGGCTCCGCGTTCGATCTCGAGGGCGCCGCCCCGCACTACAAGAAAAAGGAGGCAAAGCGCGCATACGGCGGACTGCAGGAGGCGTTCGATTGGTGCGTCACCTCCTCGCGGGAGGTCGGCTTCGGGGTCTGCGCCCACACCGACGGCACAATGTCCCTCTGGGCGCCCCACTGCGTGCGGGGGCAAGACGGCAAATTCTGGCTCTTCTTCTGTCTTACAGGGTACTTCGGCGGCTCCAAGTCCTGCATCGGCATCGCCAAGAGCGACCGCCCCGACGGCGGCTTCACCTGTGAGAAACTCCTCGTGCAGTCCCCCGCGGGCTGGACGACTCCCAACGCCATCGACCCGCAGTTCTTCACCGCGGAGGGCAGGGCGTTCCTCGTATACGGCTCCTTCGGGCTGGGGATCCACCTCATCGAGCTGGACCCCGCGACGGGGTTCCGTAAAGATAATTTTACCTATTCCGATTTTTCCTCGGGCAGGGCTACTTTTTCGGGGTACTACGGCACGCGGCTCGCGAGCGGTTCCCTCGAGGGAGGCGTCATCCGCTATCACGAGGGGGTGCCCGTCCTCAAAAACGGCACATGGGGTAAGAAAAACTACTACTATCTCATGTGTTCCTACGGGTCTCTCTCCTCGGCGTACAACATGCGTTGCGGCAGGAGCGAACGCCCCGAGGGGCCCTATCTCGACGGCAACGGCAACCCGCTCGTCTGCTCCACGGATATCGGCACGGGCAACAAGATGCTCGGCTCCTTCCGCTGGTCGGAGGACGCCCCCGATTTCTTCTGCCCCGGGCACAACGACATGTTCGTAACGAGCCGCGGCGTCAAACTCATCTCCTACCATTGCCGCACGAATTGGTTCATCGAGAGGGGGCAGAGCCGCTCCAACAACTTTCACTACCTCTATCTCGGGCAGTACGATTTCAATTCGGAGGGCTGGCCCGTGATGAACGCCAACCGCTATGCGGGGGAGGAGGTGCAGGAGATCGGCGCGGAGGAACTTCTGAACGTCTCCGCGGGCAAGTTCGATGCGATCCTCTTTACGCAGGGCGTCGGGACGGTGACGGCGAAGCGGGTCTCCCTCCGCGCGGACGGCACGGTGGAGGGGGAGATGCGCGGCACATGGGAGTGCTACGGCGGCAAGTATATCCGCATCTCCGTCTGCGGCGACGATTTCTACGGCGTCATCATGCCCGCATGGATCGAACACGAGAACGTTGCGGGACTTACCGTCACCGCAATGGGAAAGAAGAGCTGCATGGCGCTGCACCTCAACAGCACCTACAGAATTTGAGAAAAAACGCAAAAAGGAGGAATGGGGTATGAAAAAACGGCTCTTGTGCCTGCTCTCCTGTGCCCTGCTGTTTGTGTGCGCGGGATGCGGGGGAGGGAGCGCGACCCCTCTTACAAAGCCCGCCGAGGCGGAGCCGCTCTCCTATTCGGAGCGGCACGAAAAGGGGGAGGCGTTCGCCTCTTTGGCGGAAGCCGCGGAGACCTTTGCGGCGTCCTTCGCCCCCGCCGCCCTTGCGGGAGAGGAGGGGAATACCGTCGTGTCCCCCATATCCGTCTATATCTCCCTCGCCCTTGCCGCGGAGTGCGCCTCCGGGGAGACGGCGGAGGAGCTCTACGCCGCCCTCGGCGTCCCGCGGGAGACGATGCGGGAGGAGTTCGCCGACTTTTACCGCAGTTTCCTCGCGGAATACACGGAGGGCCGCAAGGTGACCTGCCGCGCCTCCCTCGGCAATTCCGTCTGGCTCGAGAAGGAGATCGCCGCAAAGGACGAGTGCCTCGCCGCCCTCTCCGAAAAGTACTTCTGCCCCTCCTATTCTGCCGACTTTCCCGGGGACAACAAGGGGGCGAACAAGTCCGTGCGCAAGTTCGTAAAGGACCGGACCCACGGGCAGATCGATAAAGATCTCCATATCCCCGAAACGACCCTCTTTGCCCTCCTCACCGCCCTGTATCTCAAGGACACATGGAACATGTTCGGCAGGGAGATCCCCCTCACGCAGGGGGAGTTCAACGGCGCGCCGGAGAGCCTCATGCAGGGGTACTACGCGCGGGGCAGGGCGTATGAGGGGGAGAACTTCCGCACCTTCTTCGCGGAGACCTACCACGGGTACAAATTGCACTTTTTGGTCCCCCTCGGGGGAATGGATGCGGAGGACGTCTTCACAAAAGAGAACCTCGCCGCCTTGAAGACCGTCGACTACCGCCCCGACGACGAGGCGACCAAGACGCACTACATGACCCGCTGTCTCTTCCCCGCGTTTTCGGCGGCGTTTGACGGGGACGTAAAGGAGACGCTCGGCAAAATGGGGGTGGAAAAACTCTTCCGCGACCCCCTTCTCCCCGGCGGCTGTACCCTCGGGGGCCTCACCGACGACCCCGTTTGCTGCGCCGAGATGAGGCACGTTGCGGCGCTGAAAGTGGACAGGCGGGGGATCGAAGGCTCCTCGGTCGTCTATTTGCCGGGCGCGGGCGCTCCCGGGCCCGACGGCTGGGAGACCGTTTACGAGGACTTTGCCGTGGACCGCAGTTTCGGCTTTGTCCTCACCGACAGTTACGGCGCGACCCTCTTCTCGGGCATCATCCGCACCGTTTGATACGTTTGCCCGTCTCACCCCAATTCTTGCCCACCCCTCGAGGGCGCCGCAGGCGTGCCTTGCGCTGTGGGTGGCTCGCCGCTTTGGCGGCGAGACGGAAGGGGTGTTACACGAACATAAGCATACACCCCCTCAGTCACGCCAAAGGGCGGCGTGACAGCTCCCCCTCGAGGGGGAGCCAAGAATGGAGAGAGTCCGCCCCGTCTCACCGCATCATTCCGAATGTGCTGCCCGCAAAGACGGCGCGCCCCGCCCCCGCGTCATTCCGAACCGTCTGTGCCGCCCGCAAAGACGGCGCGCCCCGACTACCGCATCATTCCGAATGTGCTGCCCGCAAAGACGGCGCGCCCCGCCCCCGCGTCATCCTGAGCCGCCGCGCCGCCCGCCTTTGCGGGCGGCGCAGCGTGTCGAAGGATCCCGAAGTACGAAGTTTGCATAGGATCATCATACAAGAGCATCCCTATAAAAGACCGCACAAGAGCGTCCCCACAAAAACCCAAACAAAACCGCCCGCAAAAATGAGGGACGCCCCATATCGGGCGTCCCCCTATATATTATTGCATCGCGCGCGTACCATATATTATTTCCCGTTCTTTTCGCCGTCCCGCTTCTCCGCGTCCGAGCGGATCTTCTCGTTCTCCTCGTCCGTATTCATGAAGTCGGGCTTGGGCGGGGGGGCCTCTTTTTTCCTGTCCGAATTGCGGGCGAGGAGGGTCGCGGCGCCGAAGATCGCGGCGGCGAGCAGCAGGATGAAGAAGTATTCCCACCCGACGACCGCGCCCACGACGATGGAGGCGGCGAGGCACAAACTTGCGACGATGCAGCACACAATGCGGATGATCTTCATAAAAAAATCTTTCTCGCTCCCGTATAATTCCATACCTATTGTACCATAAAGAGAGCGGAAACACAACATGTAGAGGCGACAAAAAACGCCGAAAAAATCAGAAAAATTTTCCGAAAAAACGGTGAAAAACAGTTGACATCCAATTTTTAATATGATAGAATAAGCAAGCTGTCCGAAAGGAGAGGCGTGCAGGGCATACGGCGAAAAATTTCGCAAAAAATCCGAAAAAGCGCCGCAAAATTCTTGACAACGGGAAGGGGCCTGTGCTATAATAGACAGGCTAACGTCCCGAAGGACGGCAGCACCGGACTGTTGTTCGGTTTCCGCAGATTAAAAATCGAATAAGAAAGAAACGATTTTTTGTAACACTTTTGTATGCAAGAATATAGTTTCTGTCAATTTTTTGAGACAATAGTACTCAAAGCAAAGTCAGCAAAATAACGAATTTCGTTAGAGCCACCGGTGCGTTAGCCCGCATCGGTTCTAAACAATTGAACTTAAGAGTTTGATTCTGGCTCAGGATGAACGCTGGCGGCGTGCTTAACACATGCAAGTCGAACGGACGTAGCAA
>CANRFW010000016.1 GCA_947630035.1 uncultured Clostridia bacterium
CCCTTACCGCGTCACCCCTCGACTGCGCTACTTCGCCTATGGCTCGTGCCGCCCTTCGATAGCATTCATAGCTGCGGGCGGGGCGGGGTGACGTGCCCAAAAGCCGTCCGACGTCACCCCTCGACTGCGCTCGGGGTGACGTACCAAAAAGCCGCCCGACATGACGTATCCAAGAACCGCACGCCCGCATTCACCCGCCCTTTTCCCGTGTTCCCGTAAAATCTTCCGAAAAAATTTGTTTTTCCTTTCAAAATCGATTGACATGCCCCCTCCTTTATGCTAAACTACAATCAAGCACCTGCGGGGTGTAATTTTTTTGTATGGAGTTTTCTCACCATGGCAACCAAGACCAGCAGAATGAAGGTCACGTTCGAGTGTACCGAGTGCAAAAACAGAAATTACGACAGCTTCAAGAATAAGAAGAACGATCCCGATCGTCTCGAACTCAAGAAGTACTGCCCCGTCTGCAAGAAGCACACCGTTCACAAGGAATCCAAATAACCGCCCGTAACCTTCGGGCGCATGGAGAAAAGTCATGTCGAAAAGCGAAAAGGAAGCCGCCGTTCCCGAAAAGGACGTCAAGGCGCAGAACAGAGAAAAGAGCGCAAAGCCGCAAAAAAAACAGGATAAGAACAAGAAACCCAATGTTTTCGTCCGCATGGGCAGAAAACTGAAGGAGACGTTCTCCGAGCTGAAACGCGTCACGTGGCCCACTTTCGGCAAGGCCGTAAAGGCAACGGGTGTGGTGCTTCTCATCACGCTCATCTTTACGGTGATCGTCACGGGCTTCAACTACGGCTTGAGTGAACTTCTGAAACTGCTTACGGCGATTTAAGGCAGGGCGGACTATGGCGACGACGGATACCGAACCGAAATGGTATATCCTCCACACCTACTCGGGCTATGAGGCGATGGTGAAGGAGAACCTCTTCCGGCTCATCGAAAACAACAATTTGGGCGAGCAGATCGTCGATGTGAAGATCCCCACGGAGCAGACCATCGAAGAGAAGGCGAACGGCAAGAAAAAGGTTGTCGAGCGCAAGATCTGCCCGTGCTATGTCTTCATCAAAATGGTCTACTCCAACCAGCTGTGGTACCTCGTGACCAACACGCGCGGCGTCACGGGCTTTGTCGGTCCGCAGGGTCGCCCCATTCCCATGAAGGAGGAGGAGATCCGCAAGATGCGTCTCGAGGACTTTGTGGTGGATGCGGACTTCCACGCGGGGGACAGGGTGTCTATCGACAACGGCCCGTTGGAGGGATTCATCGGTACCATCAAGGAGACGAACGACGAGACGCAGCGCGCGAAAGTCACCATCATTATGTTCGGCAGAAAGCAGGACGTGGAGGTGGAATACGTGCAGATGCAAAAGATCTCCGAAGACGCGGTGGAAATTCCCCGCGAAGAGGACTAATCAAGGCAATATCCGCACCCATGTTGCGGTTTTGTGCGCCCGCGAGGGCGTGTGGAAGGCGGTAAAATCCCAAGCAGCCGCCGCGAAAACCACGAAGTAAGGAGCAAGTATGGCAAAGAAGATCACTGCGGTAGTCAAGCTGCAGCTCCCTGCCGGAAAAGCCACCCCCGGACCTCCCGTCGGTTCGACGCTCGGTCCCCACGGCGTGAACATTCCCGGCTTCACCAAGGAGTTCAACGCGAAAACGGCGCATCAGGAGGGGCTTATCATCCCCGTCGTGATGACGATCTATCAGGACCGTTCGTTCACATTCGTTCTGAAGACGCCCCCGGCGCCCGTCCTCATCAAGAAGGCGCTCGGCCTCGAGACGGCTTCGGCGACCCCCAACAAGGTCAAGGTGGGCAAACTCACCAAGGCGCAGGTGGAGGAGATCGCGAAGACGAAGATGCCCGATCTCAACTGCTCTTCGCTCGAGAGTGCGATGAGTATGATCAAGGGTACGGCGCGCAGCATGGGCGTGACCGTCGAAGAGTAAGGAGGCAAGGTCATGGGTAAAAAGTATATCGACAGCCTCAAATCTTACGACAGGTCCAAGGCCTATGAGGCGGGCGAGGCGATGAACCTCGTCATCGCAAACGCAAAGGCAAAGTTCGACGAAACGGTGGAGATCCACGTCCGTCTCGGTATCGACCCGAGGCAGGCAGACCAGCAGGTCCGCGGCGTTCTGGTTCTCCCCAACGGAACGGGTAAAACCAAGAAAGTCCTCGTCGTCGCCAAGGGCGAGAGAGCGGACGCGGCGCAGGCTGCGGGTGCGGATTTCGTCGGCGCGGAGGAGATGATCCAGAAGATCCAGACGGAGAACTGGTTCGGGTTCGACGTGATGATCACCACCCCCGACATGATGGGTGTTGTCGGCCGTATCGGCCGTCTCCTCGGCCCCAAGGGCCTCATGCCCAACCCCAAGTCGGGCACCGTTACGATGGACGTCACCCGTGCCGTGCAGGAAGTGAAAGCAGGTAAAGTCGAGTACCGTCTCGATAAGACCGCGATCATCCACTGCCCCATCGGCAAGAAGAGCTTCGGGCAGGAGAAACTCCTCGAGAACTTCAACGCGCTGATGGACGCCATCATCAAGGCGAAGCCCGCCGCAGCGAAAGGACAGTACGTGAAGAGCGTCACCCTCGCAAGCACGATGGGCCCCGGCGTGAAGGTGAACTATTCGAAGGCGTAAACCCGGAAAGAGGCGAAAATCGCTTGACGGGCAGGGCAAAATCTGCTACAATCAATTTGTTCGCGGCAAGCCGTGAACCAAAGCCGTAGAAAGCGGGTGTTCGGAAGAACTCAATTTCCCGCCGAGGCCGAGAATTTTCCGAAGGAACTTTCTCCGTGCCATTCTGCGGCGCGGAGAATTTTTTCTCCCAACAAAAGCGACTCGGGAGCGCAAGCTCCTACGGAGGTAAATATGTCGGCAAATTTCGAAGCAAAGAAGGTAGTTGTCGAAGAGATCAAGGATAAGATCGGCGCGAGCAAGTCGATCGTCCTCGTGAACTACGACAGGCTCACCGTTGCGGAAGTCACCGGTCTGCGCAACAAGTTCCGCGAAGCGAACTGCGAGTACAAGGTCTACAAGAACACCCTTGTGCGCAAGTCCTTCGAAGAACTCGGCGTGAACGGGTTCGAGGCGGATCTCAACGGCACGACGGCGTTCGTGTTCTGCCCCGACGAGACGAGCGGTTGCTCCATCATCGCGAAGGCCGTGAAGGAGAACCCCGCACTGGAGAGCAAGCTCGTCCCGAAGAGCGCCTATGTAAGCGGCGCCTATGTGGACGCGGAGGGAGTCAAGAAACTCGCGGCGATCCCCTCGAGAGAGGTATTGCTCGCACGCATGGTCGGCTGCTTGCAGGCGCCCATCGCAAACCTTGCGTATGTGCTGAAGGCCATCGCGGACAAACAAAATTAAATCGGAGGAATCAAAAATGGATGTTCAGAAACTCATTGAAGAAGTCAAGGGTCTTACGGTCGTCGAACTGAACGACCTCGTGAAGGCGCTCGAGGAGGCGTTCGGCGTTTCCGCCGCCGCTCCCGTTGCCGTTGCCGGCGCCGCTCCCGCAGAGGCTGCTCCCGCGGAAGAGGAGAAGACGGAGTTCGATATCGTCCTCAAGGATTTCGGTGCGAACAAGATCGCCGTCATCAAGGCGGTCCGCGAGTTCACCGGTCTCGGCCTTGCGGAGGCGAAGAAGGCCGTCGAGGGTCTCGGCGTCATCAAGGAAGCCGTTCCGAAGGCGGATGCGGAAGCCGCTCTTGTCAAGCTCAAGGAAGCGGGCGCTACCGCAGAACTCAAGTAATTTGCGAAAAACAGAAAAGCGGCGGGCGTTTTTCCCGCCGTTTTTTCGCATTGCACCGAAATTTCACCGCGATTCCGTTGAAAGCGCTTGACGGAAGCGCGTTTTCGGCGTAAAATAAAGGGGTAAGAACAGGAGGAAACCTTCGTGAAGAAAAGCACGATGCGCCGTTGCGGCGCGATGCTCGTCACCGCCGGTCTCGCCGCTGCCTGCTTCGGCATGTTTGCGGGCTGCACGACCGACCGCCCCGAGATCACCATCACCTACACCTTCCGCGGGGAGGACTACCCCGTGGAGTATATCCTTTCCCGCGACGCCACCCCCAAGACGGTGGGGCACTTCCTCGAACTCATCGAGGCGGGCTTCTACGACGGGACGTGCATCCACAGCTACGATTCCTCGTACCTGTATGCGGGCGCCTACACCTTCGAGAACGGGGAGCTTGAGGAGATCGACTACTTCTCCAAAGTTCTCGAACTCGAGGAGAGTACGGGGAAGAAGTTCACGCAGTTCGTCTTCATGGCAAAGGACAATGAGGAAAAGGCCTCGGCGGGCGATGGGCTCTACACGGTGTACGGCGAGATGCAGAGCGATAAATACAGCTACAGCGGCTCCCGGTACTCCCATTCGCAGGGCGCGCTCGTCATGTATTACACCGCTCCCACCGCCTTTACGGGCGACGTCGTGGTACAGCGCAACGACGGCGGCAGCGGCCGTGAGGACAAGAACGCCTACCAATACGAGAACTATGTGATGAACAGCGCGACGTCTGCATTCTACACCTGCCTCGGCGCCGGCTCCAATACCTCGCGCGACGCGCAGTATTGCGTGTTCGGCAAGGCGAAGAAGTTCGAGGACCAGATGACGAACGGCCTGCTTGCCGCGATAGACGAGTATATCGACGGGCAGGACGAGGACTTCGAGTTCACCGAGACGGTCACGAGAAAGCTGAACGAACTCGACCACCTCTGCAACGGTGTGGCGGGGTACCCGCAGACCATCCGCGATTTCTTCGAGGACGTGCGCACGGGCGGCGCGACGGAGGACTACTCGGTGCCCATCCGCGAGCCGATCACGGTCAAGAGCATCAAGATCAACAAGTATTGAGAAAAGACCCCGCAAGAGCGGGGTTTTTTCATGCCGTTTTTTACGGGGCTGTCCGCATGTCCGTGGGGGCATGCCCCGCACTATTCCTCTTGGATGCCCGAGATCTTGCCGTCCGTAAGGGTCACGCGGAAGTAGCGCACCTCGAACACCCGCTCCTTGCGCCCGTAAACAAGCCCCACGCGGCTATGATCCTCCGTCAGCACGACGGAGCGGAAGTCCCCCAAAAACTCCTTCAGCATGCCCGCCTTGGCGGCGAGAGAGGGGTGCAGAAAGGGGAGAACGTCCGCCCCGATGAGGGCGCTCTCGAAGAGGGCGAGGGCGTAGGTCGCGGCGGTCGGCTCGCGGGCGGCGCGGATGGCGCAGGCGGTGAGTTTCCCGCCCTCCCATGTGCAGCGGGCGGAGTGCCCCATGCTGTCGCGGAGGGGGACGTCGGCGGTGAGGACGCCGTCCTTTTCCTCCGCCTCTCCTTCGGCATGCACGAGGATCTCGCCCCCGCGGGAGAGGAGGATGAACTCCCGCTCCGCACGGAGCAGAATATTTTCCCCGCACGGGTCCGCGGTGCAATGCTCGAAAGCGTCGGGGAGGGAGACGGGGAAGTAGCCGAGCGCGGTCTCGAGGTGGAGCTGTACCTTGCCCTGCACACAGAGGGTGAGGCGGGCGTCCTCCCATTTTTTTTGCCATAAAATGCGCATGGAAGCGTCGGCGCGGAGGAATTCCGAGGCATACACGGCGACGGCGTTTTCCGTAAAATAGAGGGTGACGCGGGGCGGCGGGGCGAAGAGAAATTCGTCGTCGAAGCGGAAGCGGACGGGCAAAAAGGGGGAATGGGGTGCGATTTCGCAGAATACGCCGTCCTGCGGGTCGATCTCCGTGCTTCGTTCGAAGCCGTCCACGGTGCCGAGGAGTACGCCGCCGAGAAAGAGGGAACACGGTCTGTCTGCCAAAAAATACACTCTCATACCGATAATAAATGTATATGCGGGAAAAATTATGTCAACAATCGGAGCGGAGGTAAACGGTATGAATAAGATCAACGGTTACACCGAAGAGGAGGCCATGGGGCTTATCGAATTCATCTATGCGGGCAAGAGTGCGGGCAAGACCCTTTCCTATCTTTTTGAGACGTACGGCAAGGAACACAGCCGCGCCAAGGGGAGCGTGCGCAACTATTATTACGCCTTCCTCAAAAAGAGGGACGACGAGCGGGTGCAGCGCATCCTCGAGGGAAAGGACCTGCGCGCGGGGGAGATAAGGCCCTTCACCGAGGAGGAGACGGACGACATGCTCAAACGGGTGCTTGCGGAGCGCAGCAAGGGGATCTCGGTGCGCAAGGCGATCATGAATGTCTCCGAGGGGGACGAGCGGCTCATGCTCCGTATGCAGAACAAGTATCGCAATCTCTTGAAGAAACAGCCCGAACGGGTGCGCAAAGCGGCGGAGGAAGCGGGGGTGCCCGAGAAGAGTTTTTTACAGCGCAAGCTCGAGAAGGAGATCGACGAACTGTATGCCCGCCTTGCGATCGATTTGCGGAAGGAGAACGAACGTCTCCGCGCGGAATTGGAAAAATTACGCAGCGGGCAGGGCGAATAACCCGCGCATACTCTCACAAACTGTGAAGGACGGGGAGACCCCGTCTCGGAGGACAGGATGGAGAAAATGTTTTGTCTCGGGTTTGCGCTCGGCGCACTGGGCGGCGCACTTCTGGTGGCGAACAGCTACAAGGCGCGCTCGATCGTGAAGAAGAGCCAGGCGGAGTTCATTGAGAAGATGGACGAAATGATGGACGAACGCCTGAAAGCGTGCGGCTGCGGCGAGGGCGAAAAGCCCGAGAAAAAGAAAAAGTGAGTAGGCGCCCCGATCCGGGGCGTTTACTCTATTTTTCCTATTTTCGCACAAAATATTTTGCGCCCTCTTATGCCCTCCCCCTGCGTAAGGGGGAGGGGTAGGGGTGAGGGTACGCCCATGATTTACAGCGCAAAATCTTTTGTGCGAGGAAAGTTTCTCGCATGGGAAACGAAGTTGGTCCTCTCATTCGCTTGCTCGGACAAGAAGCGCAAGGCGTTGCGCAAATTGGGTCGCGCAGCGCAAAAGCGTGGTTTTGCTCGCGCAAGTAATTTATAGCTTCGCGCAAAATCTTTTGCGCCTCATACCTGCCCCCTTTGAAGGGGGCGGGGCAGGGGTGGGGGTCCGCCCATGATTTACAGCGCAAAATCTTTTGGAACCACGTCACCCCTCGACTGCGCTACTTCGCCTTACGGCTCGTGCCGCCCTTCGATAGTATTCATAGCTGCGGGCGGGGCGGGGTGACGTATGGGGGCGTCGGGGTGACGTATAGGGACGTCGGGATGGCGTATACAGCAGACGAAAATCTGCGCGGACGTCCTTCGGGACGTCATCCCGAGCCGCCGCGCCGCCCGCCTTTTGCGGGCGGCGCGGCGTGTCGAGGGATCTCGCGCAGATTGCGAAGTATTGCAGGCGGAGTGAGTGAATCTTTCAAGATACGCTCCGCCGCTATGCGGCGTCGGTATGAGGAGGGGCGAGGTTCCTCCGCCGCAAAGGGCGCGGCGTCGGAATGACGTGGCGGGTCGCACGGGTGCGGCGTCGGTATGAGGAGCGGCGAGATTCCTCCGTCGCAAAGGGCGCGGCGTCGGAATGACGTGGCGGGGCGCGGGCGTACGTCATGTCTCGACGATGCTACTTCGCGCTGTGCGCTCGTGCCGCCCTTGGGTAACATTCATAGCGGCAGTCGGGGGGCGGCAGAATGTAAACGGGTACGGCGGGCGGAATATTACTGCTTTTCTTGACACGCCGCGGCGGGGCGTGGTATAATAAACCCGAACAAGAGGAGCGCGTATGGAAGAAACTATCTGTAAATATTGCGGGGCGCCGCTGAATGTGCGGGAGGCGGTCGGGGGCACGGTGCGCTGTGTGTACTGCAACAATGTGCAGACGTTGCCGAAAGGGGACGTCTCCCCCGCCGCGCTCTCTTTCCTCCGCATGGGGGAGCATGACCTCGACACCTGCAAGTTCGACGAGGCGTACACCGCATACCAAAAGGCGGCGGAACTCGACAAGGAGGAGCCGGAGGCCTACTTCGGCATGGCGCTCGCCGCGTTCAGAGTGCAGTACTTAAAGGACGAGGTCAACGAGCATTTGCAGCCCATTTGCCATGAGATGACGGAGGAGACGTTTTCGGAGAACGGGGACTTCCGCTGCGCCCTCGCCCTCTCCGCGCCCGAACAGCATGCGGAGTATGTGCGCCGTGCGGAGGAGATCGACTACATAAGGCGGGAGTTCCGCCGTCTCGAAAAGGAGGGGGTCGATTACGACTGCTTCCTCTGCGCCAAGGTGACGGACGACGAGACCAAGTCTCCCACGGAGGACGGCAAGGATGCGGACTACATATACCGTCTCCTCCAGAACAAGGGTTATAGGCCCTTCTATTCGGAGCGGGAACTCCGCCGCGTGACGGGTGCGGATTACGAGGCGCGCATCCTGTATGCGCTCTACCGCTCGGAGTGCATGCTGGTCGTCTGCAGGGACGAGAAGTATCTCAAGACGAAGTGGGTCAAAAACGAGTACGCCCGCTTTTTGAGTTTGCTCGCCGACGAGGAGAAGGAGGAGGACGCCATAGCCCTCGTCTTTTACGGCAAGCCCGTGGAGAAACTGCCCGGGAGAAAGGGGCGGCTGCAGGGGATCGATTTCTCCCTCCGCGAGGCGGACGGGAAGATCGCGGAATTTGTGGAAAAGCACACCCCCGAGGCGCGGAAACGGCGGGAAGAGGCGGCGGAAAAGAGGCGCTCCGAAGAGGAGGCGCGCAGCCGCGAACTCGCGGAACTCAAGGAAAAACTCGCGAAAATGGAGCGGGAAGCGGCAACGCCCGCGGTCTCTCCCGCACAGCTCCTCGCCATGATGCGTCAGGCGGAAGAGGAGGAGCGGAAAGGGGCGGCGGAGCGCCTCATCAAAGAGCGCAGCGCCAAGGAAGAGGAGGAGCGCAAGCGTTGGGAGACGGAGGAGCGTAAGCGCAGGGAGACCCAACGCCTCTATGCCGAACAGCGCCGCGCGACGGAGGAAGCCGAAAGAAAAGCACGGGAAGAGGAAATATGGAACGCGCAGTTCGAGATCGAAGGCGGCGTTCTGAAAAAATACAAGGGGAAGGGCGGCGACGTCGTCATTCCCGAAAGCATCACTTCGATCGGGCCGAAGGCCTTCTCGGGGTGCGGCGGGGTGACGGGCGTCACGATCGGCGAGAGCGTCACTTCGATCGGCGAAGACGCATTTGCCTACTGCGGGAACCTGAAGACCGTAACCGTCCCCGATCTTGCGGCATGGTGCAAGATCGAATTCGGGAACATGCAGGCAAACCCGCTGTGCAATCGGGGGAGCCTCTTTGTAAACGGCAAAAAGATAACGGAACTCACGGTCCCCGCAGGGGTAACCGCGATAAAGGACTATGCGTTTGCGGCGTGCGGGGGACTAAATAAGGCCGTAATTCCCGAGGGCGTTATTTCGATCGGGGAGGAGGCGTTCGGCGAGTGCTTCGATCTTGCGGACATTGCGCTCCCCGACAGCGTGACTTCGATCGGGGTGGGGGCGTTTTCCAGGTGCATCAAACTTGCGGATATCCGTCTCCCCGCGGGGATCAGGGAGATCGGGGAGGAGACCTTCACGGATTGCATCTCCCTCCTCTCCGTCGCGATCCCCGAGGGCGTGACCGAGATCGGGGAAAACGCATTCGCGGGCAGCGGGCTTGAAAGCATCGTTCTCGGCGGCAGTCTGTGGTCGGTCGGGGAAGGGGCATTTGACTCGTGCGAAAATCTTATAAGCGTCACGGTGGGGGACAGCATGCGTTCCATCGGGGCGATGGCGTTCCTCGCCTGCTCCGCCCTCCGGAGCATCGATACCAACAAGGTAACCTCCATCGGAAGCGGGGCGTTTGCCTATTGCAGTGCGCTCGAAAGCGTGACGGTCCCGAACCGTTCTGTCCTCGCCGAAGACGGCGCGTTCGGCTTGCAGCTCGATATGGGCGGGGGCATCGGGGAGTTTTACGAGTTTACGGACAGCGTAACAGGGCATGAAAGGAGCGTGGCGTATGCCCCTGTCCGCACGGCGTCGGTGCCCGCCCATGTCCTCCCGCTTCTCCCCAAAGACAAGTTGCAGGAGGTGACCGTGACGGGCGGCGAGACGATCGGCGAAGAGGCCCTCCTCGGCTGTGCGTCGCTCGGGAGCATCGTTCTGCCCGAGAGCGTGACGGTGATCGAGGCCCGCGCCTTCTCGGGGTGCAGCGGGCTGAAAGAGATCGCACTCCCCGCCGGCGTGACCGAGATCGGGGAGGAGGCCTTCAAAAACAGCGGGTTGGAAAAAATCACCCTCCCGAAGAGCGTCTCCGTGATAGGGGAGGACGCCTTTGCGGGGTGCGCCGCGCTTGCGGAGGTCACCCTCGAAAACGGCGTACAGATCATCGGCAAGGGGGCGTTCGCGGATTGCAACGGGCTTACGGCCGTCACGGTCCCCGAGAGCGTCCTCGAGATAGGCGTGAGGGCGTTTGAACACTGCACCGCCCTCAAAGAGGTCTCCATGCCCAAGCGGCTTTCGGGGTTGTTCGGCGGAAGACTCAAAAAGATCTTCGGCGACCTTGCGGACACGATCTCCTTCCGTTTCACCAAAGATTAGCGAGGGCGGCGGAAACTCTTGCAAAACCGCGCGGAGTGTGCTATACTTGTTGCATGGATACGATCGCGGCTTTCGATATCGGGGATAAACGGATCGGTGTGGCGTTTACCGACCCCTTCGGGGAGTACGCCGTGCCCTCCGATACCTACTTCCGCACGGGGGATGTGCGGCGGGACGTCGAGGCCCTCATCAGGATCGTAAAGGAGAGGGGAGCGGTGCGCATCGTGTGCGGTCTGCCCGTCAATGCGGACGGCACGCCGAGCGTACAGACGGCGAAGACGGAGCGCTTCCTCACGGTACTTCGGGCGGCGGCGGACATCCCCGTCGAGACGGAGGACGAGAGGTACACCACCCGCGAGGCGCGGGAGGACCTCAACTTCCTCGGGGTCAGCGTAAAGAAAGACAAGAAAAAAAAGAGCGTGGATTCTCTCGCGGCGGCGTATTTGCTCGAGCGGTATCTCGCGCGAAAAGGAGATAAGATGAAAGAGGACCGCACCGATTACGACGAAGAGAACAACATTGTGGAGCTTGTGGACGACGACGGCACGACCCACCGCTTCGAGCATCTCATGACCTTCGAATACCGCGGCGATTGGTACTGCGCCTTTGCGCCCGAGGAAACGGCGGAGGCCGCGGAGGAGGACGAAGAGGACGAGGGGGACGAGGTCGCCATCTTCCGCCTCGTGGGGGAGGAGGACAACGAGACCCTCGAGACCATCGAGGACGACGAGTTGCTCGACGAAGTCTTTGCGGAATTCTGCAACATTTGGGAGAACAGCGAGGACGCCGACGAAGCGGCGGAACTCGACGGCGGCGAACTCTGATCCGCGGAAAGGAAAGCGGGAGAGCCATAGGCCTCCCCTTTCCCAAAGGGGAGGCTCCGCCGCAGGCGGTGGTGGGGATTGACGGTTATCTTATTTCATCCCCATCCGTCACGGCAGAGCCGTGCCACCTTCCCCTTCCAAAGGAAGGGTAAGGCTTACGGGGCGGCATCCCGAGGAAGGGTAAGGCTTATACTGCGGTTGCTGTGCCCTTTGCTATAAATAACTTGCGCGAGCAAAACCACGCTTTTGCGCTGCGCGACCCAATTTGCAACGCCACCGCAGGCTTATTGTTCGTGCAAGCGAATGAGAGGACCAAGAAGGTTTCCCACACGAGAAACTTTCCTCGCGGAAAAGATTTTGCGCAAAACGATAGAGTTCAACCCCCACCCCTGCCCCGCCCCCTTCAAAGGGGGCAGGTATGAGGCGCAAAAGATTTTGTGCGAAACTATTAGCAATACGATGCCAACAAGTCGTAGAGGGTCTGGTAGTATTCCCCGAGGTAGGTGCGGGCGAGGGTGTCCATCGCGTAGGCGCGGATGCGGGCCTGCGGGTCGTCCGTAATGTCCATGTAATACTGCCGCACCACGAGGAAACGCTGGGAGACGGAGAGGTTGTAATTGGGATTTTCGGGGTAACGGTAGGGCCCGTTCTCGTTCCCCTCCGAGCCGAGCGCCTCGTACGCGAGCTGGTACAAAAGATCCTCCCGCACCACGTCCACGTCCGCCGTGAGTTTCGCGTCGATCGCCCTTTCCCCCATCGTGCGGGTGGAGGATTCATAGGTATGGTTGGCGATGAGTTGGTAGACGTATTCCCGCTTCTCCTCCTCCGCCTCGGCGGTGAGCTTATCCTTCTTCCCCTGTGCGACGCGCACCATGGCGAGCTGGACGGGCGAGAGGTTGCTGTACTCGGGTTGGGTGAGGTCGATGATGTCGATGGTCATACTACCTCCGCGCCGCGGAGCCGCAGTCCGCGAAGGACGAATCCGTCCGTCTTCGTATGCAGCCGCACCGTGAATTTCCTCCCGCGGAGAGGCCGGGGCAGGCGGATAATCCCCCCGCCCTGTGCCGTATACGTGCCGTTCTCGGTGGAGATGTCGACGGAGTAGCTCCCGTCGGCATCGGCCTCGAACTCACCGAGCAGGAACTCCCTGCCCTCCGCGGGGAGAAAGGCCCCCGTGTCGATCCATGCGTCCGTCTGCTTGGGATTGGAGATGCCCGACTTCTCGCCGATGACGGTGAGGTACCCGTTGCAGAGAAAGGCGGGACGGCGGCAGACATGCACCGCGAGGCCCGTTTTGCAGAAGAAGTGCCCCTCCTTCTCGTCGAAATCGTAGCAATACAGCCACTTCTCGCCGTTCTTTAGGGTGACGTTCGCAAACAGTCTCCTCCCCGCGATGCACGCCCCCGTGAAGGGCGCAGAAAGGTCGATCTCGCGGAAGGCGCGGTCCTCGATCCTCTCCGTCTTCTCGCCGTCGAAACGGGTAAGCCCCCACTCGGAAAAGTAGTAGGCCTCCTTCCCCGTTGCCGCAACCGTATATTTGAGGATGCCGCCCGGCCCCTGTACCGGGGGGAGGAAGCGGAAGTTGAGGGGATCGGCGAAGGCGACGAGGGTGGTGATGCCGTACTCCCGTACAAAGTAGATGCGGTCGCCGACGGAGACCATGCGGAGGACCCTGCCGAGCTGCCCGTCGGGAAGGGCGATCTTGCCGTTCTCGCGGGGCGGGGCGGAGTTGGTGGGATAGGTGTAAAGCCCGTCTACCTCCGTATAGAAGACGGCGTCCTCGGTGGCGATGAAGATGCGCGTTGCGTGCTGGCAGCCCGCGATGGCGCCCCCGCACCATGCCTGATACCATGAGCCCGTGTTCTTCGTGACGTGGTAGAACGCCTCGCGGGTATCGTAGAGGACGGCGAATCCCCCCATCTCCACCTGTTCGGTGTGGACGGGGAAGACGTCTTCCGGGGCGGATACCGTGAGTTCGTTCCCCCCTTTGGAGGGGGTGCGGAAGCGGAGGCGGGTCTCGTTTTTGAAGAACAAGATGAATCCGTGGGACTGCCCGATCGCGAGGGGGTATGTCCCCGCGAGGGGCGAATCCTGCGTACACTCCGCCGCAAGACGGTATGCCCCGCCCTTGAAGCGGATGTTGCGCGCCGAGAGAGCGGGAAAAGCGGGGGTGCGGAGATCCTCCGCCGCGATCCTCTTTTCGAGGGGGGAAAAGACTTTCATGCCCACCTCCTCGAGCGGACGGAGAGGGTGCGGCGGCAGATGCCCGCGGCGCGGAGGGCCTCGCGGTACCTCCTCTCCCACTCCGCCGCTTCCGCCGCGGAACCGCGGGAGAGAAGATAGACGGAGGCGACCCCGTAGGATAACAGCCTTGCGGAGATCTTATCGCCGAACTCCGAATTCTCCCCCACCTTCTTTTTCTCGGGCGCGTAGGTATACTCGATCTCCACCTCTCCCCCGCTCTCCGTCCGCACGAACTCGGCGGCGGTGGAGAAGGGGAGCCGCCTCCCCTTCCCGTCGGTGACGCGGAGGACGTTGACGGGCTGCCGTTCGAAGGCGGTTACCGGGACGATCCCCTTTTCGGGGGTGAACGTCTGCGTCCGCGAAACGGGATAGAAATCGAGGGCGACCTCGTTCTCCACCACATTGTAGCAGCGCAGAAGCTCGACCGTATCGGCGTTTCCGGCGTCGGAGAGGACGCTCTCGAGGTCCCCTCTGCCCGCATGCGCGGCTGCAAGGCCAAGCACTTCTCTTACGGTAACACTCATCGTCCGCCTCCTTTACGCCTCGGTGATCCCCGTAAGCGCCGCCTGTCCGCAGGGACGGCAGCAGATGAGCTCGGCGTACTTGACGAGGGTGGCGGTGTAGACGGGTTTGCCCGCGATCTGCTTGAGTACCTTGCCGTCCTCCCCCTCGAGCCACTGCCAGTCGCACAGCTCGTGAAGGGCGAAGTCCTCGGTATTGAGGAGATACATGGTCCCCTCGGGGCAGAAGCGGTCGGCAACGACGGGGATGCCGTTGAAGGAGAGGGCGCGGAAGCCCCCCTCGAGTTCGCACGTCTCTGTGCGCTTGCCGTCCGAAAGGAGGTTGTAGAGCGCGCGGCGCACTCCCCACGAACACACGATGAAGTTGGCCTTCCCGCCCGAGCGCTCCTCGACGTCGTCCATGGCTTTCAAAATCTTCGCCTCGGAGAGGGCGCCCACTTCCGTCTGCACGGCGGGCTTCATCCACGGGTTGGACTTCCTGTCTATCCCGTAGAGGTCGCCCTCGCCGAAGATGGCGGCAAGGCCCGTGAGTTCGAGGTCCTTGGAATTCTGCAGAACGAGGGTGCAGCTCTCGGGGGTCTCGATCTTCGCCCCCGAAAGGGAGACCGTCTTGCTGTCCGCGTCGACGGCGGTTATCACTCTCCCGCCCGCCTTGAGTTCGCCGCCCGCGGCGTAGACGTCCACCGTCATGCCGACGGCAAGGTTGCGCACGGAATCGACGGTGTACTGTTCATCCGAGGCGCCCGCGGAGGAGACGGTGGCGAGTTTCCCCGAGCCGTCCCCGAAGAGCATTCTGCCGAAGTGGTAGGAGGCCCCCTTCACAAGCCCCTCCATCTCGTCGTTCAGAAGATTGACGAACGCTCCCTCCGAACTTGCGGAGGCGCGGATCGCCTTGTCCGAGATCTCGACGGTGCCGTAGAGATTTTTGAGGGAGGAGATGAGGACGGCGTAGCGGTTGCCGTTCGCCGCGGGGAGAGCGCCGTCTTCGGTGCCCGCACCCACGCCGCCGTGGACGCCGACGCGGACCGTCTTTCTCACGTCCTTCCCCCACACGTCGGAGGAGGTGTGCCTGATCGCGGCGAGGAAGGGATTCGTCGCCTTGTCGAGCTGTTCGCCGACGGTGGGCAGGTAATAAGTTTTCAGAACATTGTCTGCTGTTTGGGTCGTGACCATTCTTTTTTCTCCTTAACTTTGAGGTTTGCGCAGGTAGCCGAGGGCGAGTTGCCCCGCCTCGGCAATGGTTTTGGGGCGGACGGGAGGCGCGGCGACCGTCACCCCTCCCGTCATGAGAGGCACGCTCGCAAGCGAAGATAAGTATTCGTTTACGATGCGCGTGCGCACCCCCTCGTCGCCCGACGCTGCGCGGTAGAGTTCTTCGCTCCCGCGCGGTTGCGCTCGGGGCTCCCCGTTCCCGCTCCCGTGCGGCGGGGTCCCCTCCTCTTCGAGTGCCTTCAGCTTCTGACTGCGACGGGTAAATTCCGCCTCCAGCTCCGAATAGGCGCGCGCGAGGGCGTCTACGCTCCCGAATTTTCCGAGCAGAAGATGCTTTTCTTCGGACGCAGGGGCTTGATTTTCCGACCCCATGTCCCCATTTTGCGGTTTTGCGGGCAGCGAAGCGTTGTCCTTTTCCATCAGTTTCCTCCTTTGCGCCGATGACTTTCGAGATGGCGCATATACCGTTCTTTCGCCTCTGCGGGGACTCCCGAGAGCAGGGCGCGCGTATGCTCGGCTATGTGGAGGGAATGATCGTCGTAATCATCCGTCTCCGCATCCTCCGTAAGCATCGTCACGTTCTCCTGCTCCGCCTTGCGGATATGGAGGGCGGAGATGTCCCGCGCGTTCTCGAAGGTGCCGAACCCGAGGGCGTCAAGCACCTTGTTCCGCACTTCGTCGGTGAGGGTGCCGTCCGCCCCCTTCAAAAGCCCGGCTTCGAGAAGGGCGAGGATCTCTTCCCGCCTCTCGGAGGGGGTACGGTCGTATTCCGTCCCGAACGTCACGTCGTCCGCGGCAACGTCGCTCGCCGAGAAATAGAACAGTTCCGTCTCCCCTCCCGTCCCCGTCATACGGAGGAGCCTCTTCGCCGCCGCGAACTGTTTATAAAGGTGCAGAATCTGTTTGCCCGCTTCCTTTACCGCGCGTTCGACGCTCTCTACGCTCCCGTGCATGCGGTTGGTATCCTGATCGATGAGGAGTTGAAGCCCCGTCGCAGAGGTGACATTGGTGGGATTTGCCGAGTTGCGGGAGATCTGACTCATGCCCGAGACGAGAATGAACTCCTCGGAGAGCCTCTCCTCTTCCTGTGCGAACTCGGCGGGCAGCGACCCGCAGTCGAGAAAGGCGGGCGGGGTCGCACCCTGACGGTAGACGAGAACTTTTCCCGGGCAGAGGCCGTCCTCCTCGAGTTCCTCCGCGTCTACCGATCCGTCTTCCACGGCAATGACGCCCGCCGTGAGACGGTTCAGAAATTCATGCTTGCGGTTGCGCACCGCGTTGTAGGCGCGCTGGAGGGGGATCATGCGGTCTACGACCGAACTCCCGTAGAAGGAGCCGGCGACCTCGATGCAGGTCTGCCGCACGAAGGGGAAGGTGCGCTCCCCTCTGTCCCCGTTGAGATAGGGAAGGGGTCCTTCATAGAGGAGGACGTCCCCCGCCACGATCTCGAGCTTTCCTTCGGGGCATGCCGCCGTGGGGCGGGTGTACCGCTCGATGAGGACTTCCCTATCCTCCGCCGCGGGACGGCTGTCCCCGTCTATCGGCCTCTTCCACCCGCCCGCCGAAGCATAAGGAAGGAGGGCGAAATCCTCGATGCGCCGCCCGGGAATCTCCACGCCGAACTTTTCGTAGATCTCCGAGACGGGGACCGCCTTCGCATGGATGAGGCTCTTCACCGCCTCGAGGTCCTCCGCCGCGAGGGAATCGGGGTACACCTCGAAGGGGGAGAGGGCGACGACGTTCACGTCCCCCTCCTTTACGGGCTTGCCCTCCGCATCGGTGCCGATGATCTTGCCGCCACGGCCGTCCCACACCACCTTGTAAAAGGAGGTGCCGCAGGTCTCCGACCAGAGGGTCGCGCGGGAGATGACCTTGTCGAGGTCGATCCTGTTCTTCACCGCGGTCAGGATCGCGGAGCAAAGCCGCGCCGTCTTCATGTCGTCCGCGCTGTCCGAAAAGGCGCGCACGTTGAGGGAGGGACGCACCTTGGCGAGCCGCGCCATGCGGGTATCGAGGGTGGGCGCAATGTGGTTGAACGCCCTCCGCGACTGCCAATAGAAGGCCGCGTCCTCCTCCTCGATCTCCCCCGCGGGGCCGACGTCGCAGAACTGGTTGCCCGCGGCAAACTGCATGTTGAGCTGCCAGCCCCTCTCGACGTGCCGCCTCTCCGCCTGCCGCTTTTCGAAGTCGGCGCGGACGGACTGCACCACCTCTTTGCGCCGCCGTTCCTCCCGCGCCCTTTCGAGCTTTTCTTCCTTTTTAGTCACTTGTATCCTCCTTTTCTTCGGAGAGCTTTTGGAGAAGTCTCCGTTTTTCCCGTTCGAGTTCCTCGTCCGTCATGGACGAATAGTCCGTCTCCTCCGAGAGAAGTTTCACCGCTTTGAGATCGGGCGGGACGTCCTTTCTCGTCTCCTTCCGCTTGAGGAGACGGAGCTGTCCGTTCTCCACGCCGTATTCCTCGGTGACCTCCCCCACCGTGTAGCCGAGGGCGACTTTCATGATCGCCTCCCGCAGTTTATCGCCGTTCATCTTCGCCTCCCGAGTTGCCGTATTTTTCTCTCCTTGTCCCGCGCGATCGCCGAGAGATTTTTCTCGATTTTGGGGACATGGGGTCGGTTCATGAGGTAATAACGCAGTTCGTCCATCGCGTGGTCGTCCCGCTTTACGGGGCTCTCTCCCTCCCCCCAGAAGTACCCCTTGAACTCGCGGATCATGTTGACGCAGTTCGAAAAAATGTAGAGATCGGGCATACCGTTCCCCCTCTTCAAGTAGCTCTTTACCTGCGCCACGCCGCTGAACACGTCCTTCTCCACGCGGGGGTCGACGAGGATCCCCCGTTCGTAGAAAAGCTCGCTTACCGACTTCGCCGAGGCGAGCGTCCTCTGCCCCGCGGCGGGGTCGATGAGGGCGGAGAGCCTCCCCTTGCCGTCCCGCTTCCAGCCGATCTTCTCGGAGATCGCAAAGAGGGCGCGGGCGTGTTCGTCCACATCCATTCCCGCCGCATAGTGTTCGGCGACGACGTAGACATTCCCGTCGTAGTCCACCGCGTACCAATGGGCGGAGAGGGGGTTCTTCAGTCCCGGGTCGATGGAGATATTGTCCTGCCACTCCTTGGGAACGGGGAAGGGGTCTATGACGTGGACGCTCTCCTCGAACTCGGGGTAGACAAGCCCCTCCCGCGTGCAGAATTTGCCGTAGCGGCGGGACTGCAACGTGGTCTCGTCCATGGTGGCCTCGAGGAGGGCGATCTCCTTTTTGGAGAGGAAGGGGTTGTCCGCCCACTCCATGAACTCATACCACACCTCGGGGTTGTTCTTGGGGTTGAGGTAGATCTCCTCATAGAGGAAGGTGAGGCCCTTCAAGGGGGTCATGGTGCCGAAGATATCCCCCCTCTTGTCGACGACCCGCATCCTGCACTCCTCGTAGATCTCCTGCGGCGGCTCCTCATCGAACCACACGAAGTCGAGGGAACTCCCCTGAAAGCGCTCCCGCCCCTGGTCGCAGCTCTTGAACCCGATGACGGAGATCCCGCCGAAGACGTTCTTGATGAAGATCTGGTCGATGACCCCCGAGGCGGGGCTGTCCTTTCGGCCGCTCGTCATCACGATATCCGCGATCCAATCGGGGCGGAGGTAGGAGAGGATCTTCCGCTGTGCCACGTCCCGCTGCACCTGTGCCGTGAGGGAGACCACCCAGCCGAACACGTCTTTCTTATTTTTACGGTAGGGGTGGTTGCCGCGGGCGATCCATACCGCCTCCGCCGCCCCGCACTCCGTCTTTCCCGAGCGGTTGCCGCCGAACACCCAGCGGTTGCGCTTCTTGCACCTGTGAAAGAGGAGCTGCTTTCTGTGCTTCTTCCGCCCCGCGTTGTAGCGGGCAAGGCGGTCGTTTTCCCTCCTCTTCTTCTGTTCCCGCTCGATTGCGGTGATTTTATCCATCAATTCGTTCATTTTCGCCCAAACTTCCCCCGATTCTCCCCCGCGCTTCCGCTATCCTTGGGGGCATGAAACAACTGCTTCTTCCCCTTCTTGCCGCCCTTGTGTTCCCCATGCTCCCCGCCGCCCTCCCCGTTTCCGCCGCGGAGAGCGGGTACGCCGTCGTCCTCACGGAGGACACGTGGTTCTACGCCTCCCCCGGGGAGCCGCTCTTCCTCCTCCCCTACACCTACTGCGTGCGCGTCGTCGAAGAGGGGGAGGAATACTGCGCCGTCGAATACGGGGAGAACGGCGAAAACAGCTGCGTGATCGCGGGCTATTGCCGCAGGGAGAAACTCCATTTCCTCGATTTCGTCCCCGAGAATGCCTTTCTCAAAAAACAGGTGACGGTGACTTACGAGGCTCCCCTCCCGCCCTCTCCCTTCGGGGAGGACCTCTTCCGCAAGGCGGAGGCAACCTTCGGCTACTACGGCGCCCGCTATGCGGAGGGCGAGTGCTATCTCTATGTGTACGGCAAGGACCCCGTCTCGGGGCAGGCGGGATTCGCCTACCTCAAGGGGGAGATCCCCGCCTTCGGACTGAACGAGCAATACCTCCCCGCCTCCGCACCCGCGGCGGGCGGGAGCGTTCAGAGCAGCGGCGGGCTGACCCCCGCGCATATCGTCGTCATCGTGATAGGGTGCCTCGCCGTCGTGGTGCTTGCCGTACTCCTGCTCCGCGGGAAGACCGCTCCCCGCGAGGAGGTCTCCGACTTCTGATAGGTGAGTTTGCGGCGGACGCCGTCCTTCCCCCGCTTCCCCTTTTTGAGGGCGGCATGGGCACGCAAAAAGGGGGTAAAATCCCCGAAGCGGCGGAAGAACGCTTCCTCCGTGTAGCCCCTCTTCCCGAAGAGAAGGGCGAGCTTTTCGAGCAGGGCGCACTGTTTGCGGAAATAGTGCCGCTCCGTACCGCGGAAAACGGGGGTCTCCCCATAGCGGGCAAGCTCCTCCGCCCGCCTGAAATACTTGTGTTCGAGGAGGAATTTTTCCTCTTCCGTGAGGGTGCTTACGACCTCCTCCACTTCCTCCGCGAGACACTCCAACTCCTCCGCCGTGGCGAAATCCCCGGCGATGCTCTCCATCGCGGCGAGTGCATCCCTCGCGCGGTAGGAAAGGAGCGCCCTCGTCTCCGCCCCCGCTCTCAACCCCTCCGCGAGATCGCCGAGGTGAACAAACGCATAGAGCGCAACTTCCGCATATTCGTAACCTTCCATCTTCATGCCTTCCTTCCGAACAAAAATCCGAACGTTTGTTTGCTATTTTATGATACCACCCGAATATGACAGACGATTGCCGATATGACCAAATTTCCGAAAAAAATTTTTTGAGGGGGGATTTTGGGGAGGGCTTGCGAAAAAAATTCCCGAAAAGTGGGCTGAACCGTTGAAATTTTCGCGCGCGCGTGCTATAATGAGGACATGCTCAAACGAAAAACGACAATTTTCCTCCTTGCCGCTCTCCTTATGGCCTCTGCTTGCGGGTTTTTCTGCCTTGCGCCTTGGGAAGTCCGTGCGGCGGAAACCGCCCTCTCCCCCGAGGACGGCGGCGCTTCTCTCTTTTTGCCCGTGGATTATGAAAACTATCTTGACCTTTCCTCTCCCTCCTCGGTAGCGATTGGGGAACGCTATACTGCCGTTGCGGACGGAAAGAAGATCTATGTGTACGACCATTCGAATCCCTCCGAGGGGTACCGCGTATGGGAACATAAAAAAGAGACGCCGGAAGTAACCGTTGGCAAGATGCAGTTTACCGACGATAACCGTCTCTTCTTTTCAAGTGCTTCGGGGCTTTTCGAACTCACCCTCGAAGGCGCACTCAATGAAACGCAAGTAAGCAGTGACTTCAATCCCTATACTTTTCTCATCTCGGGTGATATCCTATATGCGGTGACGGTAAGCGAGGGTACCGCTACTATCCTTTACCGTTTCAAAATGGATAGCAAAACCTTTGCTCTTGCGAACGCGACCGTCCACCAAACCGTATTGAATTCGAGCAGTTCACAGAGTTCCCCCCTCCTTGCCCATGCGGGGGGGACGGTGTATTGTTCCCTGAACGGCACCGTGTATAAATACGACGAAGAGACTCTCGAGGGCGGCGGCAACTTCTCTCTCGACAGCGCGGCTTCGGGTGTACTAACCCCCGGTTCCGTCTGTGCGCAGGGCGATCACCTCTATTTCACCGACGAGGCGGGTCTGCACCTCACCGATACTTCGGGAAAATCCGATCTTCTCGTAAAGGCGGAGGGACTTAACGCCCTCTATCCGCGCGGCGATCTTCTCTACTGCCTGTGGGGAAAAGCCGTCCGTGCCTATGACACCGTAGAGAATAAATTCACCGATTATGAAATTTCTTCCGCATCCTCCTCCGTCGGGCGGCTCTCGGGCGCGACGGATATCGTGCGGGCGGGGTCCCTCGTCGTCATCGCCGATACCGAAAACAACCGCGTGACGGTGTACAACAGCGAGACGAATGCTTACTCCGTTCTCGCTCCCGAAGACGAAACCTTCTCCCCCGTCTTCGTCGCAACGGACGGCACCATGGTCGCCGCCGCCACCACGGATAAGGTGTACGTCTGCAACGACCCGATGAAAGACCCGAAGTTCGCGGAGCCTGTCGCCCCCGATCGCGGCGAGATAAAAGGCATTGCCTGTGTGTACGGCAGCGTATATTACGTCACCCAAAACGGCATGCAGGGCAAGATCGGCGGGGACCCCGTAACCAAATCCAACGGCACCCCCGCCGCAATGACGAGCGACCTCTACGGCAATTTCTATGTTGCCTATACCGACGAGTCCGTCCGCTCCTTCACCGAGGAGCAATTCGTCGCGCAAGGCGAAGACGGAACGACCGTCGAGGGGGTCACTATCCCGAACGATGCGAAATCCCTCCGCGCCGACTTCGAGGGCGGGCTGTATTATCTCGATAGCGAAGGCACGTTCTGCGGCAAAAACGGGGCGATCGCCACCGTGAACGGGGCAAGTTTCGTCTACCTCGGCGAGGGGAGCGCCTCCCCCACCGCCTTCGCCCTCGGCTATGAGGACGACGAGGTCTACTTCCTCTTCAAGGATTATATCGTGAAGAGTACGCGGGATAAGCTCGGCTTCCCTACGTTCGGACAGCTTTCGGAGGCAAAGGACATTGTGCGGGCGGGAGACCTTCTCGTAACGGCGGATACAGGCAACAGCCGTGTCACCGTCTACGATATGCAAAAGCGTTCTTTCGCCGTCATTCAAACCAATTTTTCTCCCACTCTCGTCGCAACGGACGGCTCCGTGATTACCGCCGCCTGTGGAAATAAGGTGTATGTCTGCGACTACGGCGACGAGTGTTTCGGCGAACCCACCACCGCCGATATCGGTACGATCAAGGGGCTTGCCTGTGTACATGGAAGCGTTTACTACATTACCGAATATGGATACGGCAAAGTGGAAGAAGAGGACTTCGGTCTCGTTTCGCGGCTTGAGGGTTCGTTGGAAGCCCTCGCCGCCGACGCCAATGGCATTCTTTATGTGGTAGATTCCAATGGTCATGTCCGATATTTTTATGAAGAAGAATTCATCGATCCCGCTATTATGAGCGGTGCAGATGCGGGGTTCACTCTTCATATGCCCATTTCGTCACTTCGGGCGGACTGCAATGGAAATCTCTACTACATACATGAAAATAAAATTTGGAAAAATGAAACACCGTTCTCCCAAATCAATGACAGCCTTTTGGTATACGGCGATGAAGGCAAATTGGTTTCGTTTGCGTTGGGATTTGAGGATGACGAAGTGTTTCTACTTTATGGAAACCGTATGATAAAAACTGCGCCGGGGGCTTTGGATATTCCGTTTTTGGACCGGAGCGACGCTTTCGATAGCCGTCAAGATATCCTACCTCCCAATATCCGAAAGAAAAAAAGTTGACAGTACCCATACCGCAAGAGGTATCTCAAGATGAATCATGTACAAATCCGAAAAAACAGAATAAGAAGAATTGTACTCACCGCATTGTTGTTTTGTGCGTTTGGGTGTATTCTCACGGGCATATTGGCGCTGCACACGTCAAATGCGGCGCGCGCGGACGCGCAAAATTTAAGTCGCGAAGCGGGTGCTTCTCTCTTTTTGCCCGAAAAATATGAGGAATACCTTAAACTCGAAGCGCCCGTAGACGCCGCTTTTTCGGATAAGTATATTGCTATCGCGGACGGATACACCCTCTACGTGTATAATCGAGCTACGCAGAGCTATACGAAAACGAACGTCGACAGCGACCGTACAATTTCCAAAATCGGATTTACTTCCGATGGGAAATTATTTGTTTCCGATACGGGCGCAGGCAACTATTTTTATAAATATTCTTTTGAGGGAAACTCTCTCGAACAAATTTCATCAATCAACTGCTCTACTTTTTGTATCAGTGGCGATAAACTTTACACCGCCACTATCTCGGGCTCTGCGAGCATTAGCGAATATTCTATTCCCGAAATAGAATCCGGAAGTCCGAAACCTCGCAATCTCGGCACATTGAGTTTGAATACCACGCCCAGCATGACGGTACTCAATCAAAAACTATATTGTACATTTGACGATCGTGCCTATTGCGTCGATTTGACAAACTCCGAAACATTTGACGAACACACGGGTTCTTATCTCTCCTTAAAGCCCTCGGACGCCACGCATGTAAAAAGTACCTGCGCACATAATGACGCGTTTTACTATACCGCCTCGGACGGGCTGTACCGTGCGGAATTTTCTGCAACGGACAATTCCGCAGGGCAAGCTACTTGCGTCCTCGTAGGAAAAGACTTCGGTGCGCTGACGTCGTTCGAAGGGTCCCTCTATTGCCTCCGCGGGAAATCGGTCCTCCGCTTCGATCCCGACCCCGCTTCCGAGGGCGCGGATATCCGCTATCAAATTTCCGACTATGAGATCACTTCCGCATCCTCCTCCGTCGGGCGGCTCTCGGGCGCGACGGATATCGTGCG
>CANRFW010000017.1 GCA_947630035.1 uncultured Clostridia bacterium
TACCGCGCTCGAGGAGATCGAGCTTCCCGCCTGCGAAGTGATCGGGAGCTACGCGTTCTATCAGGATACGGCGCTTACGACCGTTCGGGCGCCCAAGGTAAAGAATATCTATCCCGCGGCGTTCTACGGCGATTACGAACTCGTCAACATCGATTTCCCCGCATTGGAGTATATCGGTGAAGCGGCGTTCTTCGCCTCCGGGCTTATCCATGTCACCCTTCCCGCCACCCTCACCCGCCTCGACCGCGCCGCCTTTGCGCAGAGCATCTACCTCGAGGACTTCGAGGTGGAAGAGGGCAACACCGTCTTCGAGACGGATGGCAAGGGCGTCTACCGCACGCTCGCAAACGGCGGGCTCGAGATCGTCAGCTATGCGCAGGGCAACGCCGCCACCGAGTACTACGTGAAGGAGGGGACGGTGCGCATCGGCGACTGGTCGCTCTCCTACGCGGGGAATATCGTGAGGATCGAGCTTCCCTCCACCCTCAAGAGCATCGGCGTCGGCGGGCTTTACTACCTCGGCATGAAGGCGGATCAGGAACGTCCCACCTATGTATTCCACAGCGTGGACGCCCCCGAAGTGGAGGGCGAATACGATGCCGAGATCGAGAGCTTTATCCAGCTCTACAACAACTTCTCCTACAACCTCGGCGCATACAAGTTCAAGGTGATCTATCCCTCCAACGGGTCGGGTTACGACAACCATGTGTACAGCAACTACTTCCTTGAACCGGAGAGCTATTTGCCCGAAGGGGCGGAGAAGGGCACCCTCGCCCTCGTGGAGAGGATCGCGGCGCTCGACCCCGCGGCTCCCGACGGAGACGAGATCGCCCTCATCCGCAGAAGCTACAATCTCCTCCGTTCGTCGCAGAAAGAGTTTGTGACGAACTACGATAAGTTCGTCGAGATCGAGGCGGCGTATGCCGCGTCGCAGGAACCCACCCCGGGCGGGCCCGAGGAGGAAGAACCCACGGAGGGCAAGCGCGGCTGTTCGGGTGTGCTTACGGCAGGCGCCGCGGGGATCGCGGTTGCAGCCGTTCTTACCGCCGCTGCCCTTGTCGTCATCGTACGCAAGAAGGGAGGTGACAAAGAATGAAAAAGAGATTTTTGATTTTGGCGGGTGCGCTCTCCCTGTGTCTTGCGGGCGCCTTCATGGCGGGATGCCGCAAGAGCGGACCGAGTACGCCCACGCCGCCCGGCCCGAGCATTGCGGACGGCACGCACGAAAGCTATGAGGAGCCGACGTACAGCTATTCCTTCGAGACGAACGGCGGCAGCACGGTGGAGGGCGGAACGCTCTACAAGAACGAATATCTCGCAAAGCCCTCCGACCCCGTGCGCACGGGTTACCGCTTTACCGGGTGGTACTTCGATGAAGCATGCACCCGCCTCGCCGAGTTCGTGAACTACAAAATGCCCGCGCGGGATATCGTCTTTTATGCGGGCTGGGAGAAGCAGAGCTTCGTTGCGTTCGACACGAAGGGCGGCGATCCCATGCAGTCCGTATACGGAGACGCGGGGGAGGCGATCGGCGAAATTCCCGACCCCGTCCGCGAAAATTACGTGTTCGAGGGCTGGTATGCGGACGAGGATTGCACAAGGGCCTACCGCTTCGGCAACTTCCCCGAGGAGGGGGTCACCGTGTATGCCAAGTGGCGTGAACGGCGCACCGACGTGCAGATCACCTTTGTGGACGAAAACGGCGCCTCCGAGGTAAAGACGTATGCGGAGGGCACGGTCCTCACCCTCGAAGAGAAGGATCCCCCCCAAGACGCGCAGTATCTCGAATATGCGGGCTGGGCGGTGAGTTCGGACAGCGGGCACCTCGCCCTCGGCACCTACACCGTGACGAATGTCGATACGACGCTCACGGTCAAGTTCAAGACGGGCAGAGAATGGGCAAGACTCGTCGTCGAGCCGTCCATGTACCTCAAGACGAAATACGGCGCCGAAGGATTCACCTTCTATGCGAAGAAGGGGCACGCGCTCACGGAGGGGCAGCACTCCCTCGCGGAGTTCAAAGATTCGGAGCAGTCGTTCTATGAGTACTTCTTCGACGCCTCGACGGTCGCGGGACAGCGCATCGACTATGTGGGGCTTGTAAGCACGCACGGCGTGAGTTTCGACCCCGAGGATGATATCGTCACGGGCGACATGGAACTCTTGCCCGAATTCAGCTCGCAGGACCTCGTCTTCGACGGCATCTATACCCTCTCCGACTATCCGAGCGGCACCCTCTTCTACGGCGAGGAGGACGTGCGCGCCTATCTCGGGCTCGGCGCGGAGGACGAGATCACCCCCACGCAGTGGGCGGAGTTCAGCAAGGTCTATTACGCGGTCAAGAGCTATAACTATCAGGCGGGCGTCACCGAGGTCTACATTCCCACGAACTACCGCGGGGAAGGGGACACGAGGGATTATCCCGTCGTCATGATAGGGGACGGCGCCTTCAAGGATCTCACGGCGATCCGCAAGGTGCGCCTTCCGCTCTCCCTCCTCACCATAGGGAAGAACGCGTTCGAAAACTGCGTCTCCCTTGCGGAGATCGACCTCCCCGAGGGGCTTACGGAGCTTGGCGATTCCTGCTTCAAGCACTGTGAGAGCCTCGTCTCCGTCAACATTCCCAAGAGTCTTCTCATTTTGGGCTACAAGGTATTCGAAGGCTCGGCGTACGAGGACGATCTGTTCATGCGCAACTTCGCGAACGACTTCGTCTATCTCAACAACGGGCAGATCCTGTACAGCTGCCGGAAGGACTTCGGTTCTCTCCCCGAGGATTTCGTGTACGACCTCTCGAAGCCAGAGGTGATGGCGCCCCACCTTCTTACGTTCACAGACAAGGATCTCTATTCCATCGCGGGCGGCGCGTTCGCGGGCAAGACGGGACTTGTGGGCGTTGCGATCGGGAGCGGGGTCGAACTCATCGGCAACGGCGCATTCAAGGGGTGTACCGACCTCACGGTCTTCATCCCCTCGACGGATACGCTCTACATTCTCGACGAGGCGTTCATGGACTGCAACAAGCTCGAAGAATTCCTCACGAGGGATACTCTCATGGAGATCGGCGCGCGGGCATTCATGAACTGCACGTCCCTCGTCGGGTTCAGGTACACCCCGCCCGAAGAGGGGGAGGAGGAATCGCCCGACGCGAGAAAGTATGACTACTTCTATATCGGCCTCAACCTCATGACGCTCGGCGAATCCGCCTTCGAGGGCTGTACCTCTCTCACCCATGTGGAGATGGCGAGATACAGCTATCTCAACGGGCCCACCCTCGTCTACAGCGCGACCATCCTCAACTATATCCCCGCAAGGGCCTTTGCGAGCTGTACGGGATTGACGGAGTTCCGCGTGATGGACGACGTCGTTGGCATCGGGAGCTGTGCGTTCGAGGGCTGCACCAACCTGCAGACCGTCTACCTCGGGGATACGGCGGACGCCTATCTCTCCTTTGTGGAGAAGGATGCGTTCAAGGGATGCGTCAACCTGCACAGGGTCGCCGTCTCCCGCCCCGCCGCGACGGACGACGCCGTGCTTGTGGAGTTTGAAGAGGGCTGTTTCGATGCAACGAACAACTACTTCTACATTCAGGTCTCCACGGTAAGCGGCACGGTCACGCGGTACAGGAACAGCTGTGCGGCGTATTGCGATCACTTCACCACCACAAACACGGGCAACCCCGTCATCACCGTGAACAGGCGCGAAGTTTCCGTGGAGGGCAATGCGAAGTTCTTTGTCGGCGGCGAATTCTTAAAGAATTACGTCACCGCGGAAGACACCACGAACGACGCATTCGAACTCACCCCGGCGGACCGTCTCGTCTGGACCGTTCTCTCCGTTGAGTTCAACGGCACGGAGATCGCCGCCGCGGAAGACGGCACCTACGATCTCTCCGCCGAGGGCCTGTATACGGTGCGCTTCTCCGTCTCCGATGCCTATGGCGTCTTCTCGCGCGATCATATCGATCTGGTCGTGTCGAAATAAACAACAAAGGAGCCTAAAATGAAAACGATGAAACGTGTGTTAAGTTTTGTTTTATGTCTCATGCTCGGCGTCGTACCCTTCGTTACGTCGGTCGCCGGGTGCGGCAAACCCACACAATATACGATCTCATTCTATCAGGATTCCGCCGCAGAGACTCCCTTCAAGACCATGAAGGCGGCGAAGGACTCGGTCCCCGATCTCTCGGGGGTCACCCCGCCCGACAAGGCGGGCGATACGTTCGTCGGCTGGACGGACGCGCGCAATTCGAGTACGCCCTACGATACGGCCAAGGCGATCGAGGCGGATCTCGACCTCTTCGGCATGTGGCAGTCCTCCGTCGGCAAAAAGGTGAGGGTCACGTTCGACCTCAACTACGACGGCTCCAAATCCGTCGTGCGCGAGGGGGGAGCGGGCGCTCCGCTCGAATTCCCGCTCGCCGAGCGCGACTACTACGTCTTCAAGGGCTGGTACCGCGACAGGGCGGGGGAGACGGCGTACGAATCCCTCAACTATCCCGATGCCGCCCTCACCCTCTATGCGAAGTGGGAGCTTGCGGACGGCGCCGTCCTCGTGACGTTCATGCTCGGCGAGGAGAAATTCACGGATGCCGCCACGAGTACGGGCGGAAAGGTCGCGGAACCCGTCTGCGATCCCTTTGAATACGTCTTCCTCGGCTGGCTCGATGAGAACGGGGAACCCTTCGATTTCAAGAATACCGTCATCAACGAATCCACTACCCTCTATGCCGATTATTACAGCAGGGGGCTGGATGTCAACCAAGGCTTTGTCGAAGGCTACGACGAGACGTACGGCACGAATATCGTCGTGCCCGCGGTCTGGTACGGCGACGACGGCTTGCAGGAGGCGGAGACGGTTACGACGATCGCCGACCTCGGCGACATCGGCTGCGAATCCATCGTCCTCCGCGAGGGCATCACGACCATCGAAAACAACGCTTTCGCAAACGATAAGTCCCTCGCAAGGATCGTCATCCCCACGTCTGTCACCTCCATCGGCACGGGCATCTTCATGGGGTGTGAAAACCTTGTCAAAAAGCAGTTCGCGGGCAATGATACGCTCGAAGTGAAGGACGGCATCGTCCTCAGCGCGGACAAGAAGACGGCGCTCCTCTATGTCGGCGACGCCCCCGAGGGAACGGTCACCGTGCCCGCATCCGTCACGCGCATCGAGAGGTACACCTTCTCCTATGCGAATATCAAGAAGCTCGTCGTCCCCGCGACCGTGAATGAGATCGTGGAGTATGCCTTTGCCAACAGCCTGATCCGCGAGGCGGACGTGAGTATGGGTACGCAGAAGTACTTGCCGCAGAATGCGTTCGACGGCTCCCCGCTCCTAACGACGGTGACGCTCGCCCCTTCGATCACGACCCTTCAGGTTTCCGCATTCGCAAACTGCAAATCCCTCTCCTCGATCACGATCGGCGCGGAGAAGATCAACCTCAGAAACAGGGCGTTCTATTACTGCTCCTCGCTCGAGAGTTTCCCCTTTGAGAAAGTGGCGGAACTCGGGGAAAGCGTGTTCGCCTTTGCGGGCATCAAGTCGTTCTCCTTTAACGACGGCGTGACCGAAGTCAAAGAAAAGCAGTTCGAGAATTGGAACAACCTCGAAAAGGTCACCCTGCCCGCGAGCATCGAGACCATCGGCACGAGCGCGTTCGACGGCTGCGGCGCCCTCACGACCGTGGAACTTGCGGGGGATTCCCGCCTTAAGACCATCGGCCAGCGCGCCTTTGCGGGCACCAAGCTCTCTGCGCTCGACCTTACGGAATGCACGCAGTTTACGACGATCGGTGCGAATGCGTTCTTCAACTGCACGTCGCTTACGAGCGTCAAATTGCCCGATAGTCTCGAGGTCATCGGCACGGCGGCGTTTGCGGGCTGCTCCGCGCTCGAAGAGATGACGTTGCCCTTCGTCGGTTCCTATAACTACGAGGGCTTCCAAGTCTACTTCGAGGAGAGCTTCATGCCCTCGTTCTGCAACAGTCTTGCTTACAGCCTCATGGCGCATAACGGCGCATACTACCTCGCTCAATACAAGGCTGACCCCGATAATTTCATCGCCGAGTACATGAACAAAGCGGGTCAGGTCTGGTACGAATTGCACAAGCCCGAGCAGGAGGATGCGTACTACGAGAAGACGCTCGTCGAGATCTTCGGCACCACGCAGCTCTTCGGGTATATCTTCGGCAGCAATTCCTATGCGGGCAGCACGCTCATCCAGCAGTACACGGCCGTAGGGGATTCGGGCACGCCCACAACGTATAACTTCTACATTCCCCAGAGTCTGAACAAGATCACGGTGACGGGGAAAGCGGTCTCGGCGTGTGCGTTCAACTCCATGCTCTCCTACACGGGCACGTTCGAGTTCACGGAAAATCTCACGGATATCGGCGCGAACGCGTTCCGCACCCTCACGGCGATCCCCGCTTTCGACTTCTCCACGGCACCGAACCTCAAGACGATCGGCGCGAATGCCTTCTCGAGCGACAGGGGACTTACGCAGGTCGTTCTTCCCGATTCCCTCGAGAACGTCGGCGCGAGTGCGTTCCGCTTCTGCTCCAATCTTGCGACGGTGCAGGTCCCTGCGGCGTCCTCCGCAAAGCCCCTCGTCCTCAGCGCGTATGCGTTCGGCGACTGCACGTCCTTGAGTTCCTTCTACGGCAAGGGCGATACCCCCACGGAGGGCACGTTCAAGTTCAAGAACGTCGACCTTTCCAACTACACCTTCCTCAACTGCTCGCAGCTGAAGATCGTCGAGAGCCGCGAATCGGTCGGCTTCATCCTCGGCTACTATGGGGCGGAAGGCTCCTCGCTCATCTGCAACCCGTTCTACACGGATAGCCTCATCGAGGTCAACTTCCCCACGAACGCAAGCGGTTACCGCTACACCCTTCCCACCCTCTCGAGCGGGGTAAAACCCACAACGGAGGAGGCGGAGCAGCAGGGCTTCATGCAGAACAGCATCCCCGGCAGGCTCTTCTACGGCTGCGGCGGGTTGGAGCGGTTCAACTCCGCAAACGGCGTAGACGTCGTCATTCCCGAGGGGATCACGGCGATCGGGCCCTTCGCATTCCAGGCATACACGGGGCCTTCCGTCCCCAACATGCCCATCGAGACCGTCTCCTTCCCCACGAGTCTGAAGAAGATCTACGACGGCGCGTTCGGCCACACCGACCTCAAAGACGTAGACGCAAGCATGGTGGAGGACCTTTCGAGCGGCTTCGATTTTGCGAATAAGCTCGAGCGCATCATCATCTCCAAGACGTTGAAACTCACCCCGCAGGTGCTTCGTTCGTGCGCCAACCTCAAGACGGTCGCACTCAAAGCGGCGGACGGGACCGTGACGGAGGAGAAGGGCGTTGTGCTTCTTCCCGACGGAACGACGGAGATCCCCAACTATGCCTTCCAGAATTCGGGCATCGAAGTGGTGAAACTCAGCGAGACGATCCGATCGATCGGCACCTACGCCTTCTACGGCGCGGAGAGCTTGCACACCGTCGAACTTCCCGATTCCCTCGAGATCATCGGCAACGGCGCGTTCGAGCGCTGCTTCGGGCTCACCGAGGTCAAGTTCGCCGAGAGCGGCAAACTCAACTTCATCGGGAACGCCGCCTTCGAGTACTGCACGTCGCTTGTGGATATCTCCATCCCCGAGGGCGTCATCTATCTCGGCGCGGACGCCTTCATGGGCAGCATCAATCTCGAGAAGGTCACCCTTCCCGCCACCCTCTTCTATGCGGGCGGATCGAGTTTGTTCTGCAACTGTCTGTCCCTCAAAGAGGTCGTTCTCTTCGGGAGCGTGCCTCCGCAGATCGACTTCGACATTGCGGCTACCTCCTACGCCTACTCGGCATTCAACATTGCCGACCAGAACTACATTGCCTCCATTCCCGCGGCGGTCGCGGCGGAACTCGCCAAGATCCCCCAGACCGTCACGCAGAACGACCGCACCATGACGGAGAACCTCAAGGACTTCGATTATCTCATCGAAAAGAACGGGCTCAAGATCTATATCCCCGAGGACGCGAAGACGCTCTACGACGAGAATATCGCAAACGGTCTCCGCGTTGTGGGCGGCACCGTCGGCGGCAAGGGCCAGCGCAAGGACTTCGGCTGGCACAACTACAAGAAGGCGTTCACGACCTTCGAGAGCGGCGTATACGCCAAGAAAGGGGAGACGTCTCCCATCTCCTTCTACCTCGCGGGCGACGGCTCCGCATGGTTCAAGAAGGGTACGGGCGCCTATGAGAAGGCGGCGGTAAGCGGTAATACCTACACGGTCGGCTCCGACGTCTACACCTACGATGCGGCGGCGAACGCCCTGTCTCTCGGCGGCGAGACGCTCAAATCCATCGGCGGCATCTATATGGACGTGACGGCGAACTTCTCCACGGGTTCGACGGGCACGACAGACGAGAAGACCCGTCTTCTGCAGTTCCGTCCCCAGCTCACGGTCGGCGCGGGCGGTGCGGCTGCCATGTATGTGTACGACGGCAGCAGGCAAGACTACGACACCGACACGGTGTACGTCCCCAACCTCTACTACGGCTCCTATGCGCTCGCATGGGACGGGGATAACCTCACCGTCACGCTCACGTTCTCCAATCTCACCCTCGTGCGCTTCCGCGACAACTATGCCTACATTGAAACGGGAGAAATAAGGGACTCCGCGGAGAGCGATGCAAAGACCGTCACCGTAACCCTCACGGAACAGAACGGCGCATTCGTTTCGGGCACCGTCACGGGGACCAAGCTCGGCGACAAAGAGATCGTATTCACCCGCGGCTGCACCGTAACGGGCTAATCGAGGAAAAGGATGAAGAAGAGAAAACTGTTGATCTGCATTCTCCTGCTTGCGCTTGCGGCCATGCTCGCAAGCGCTTGCGGGGGGCAGAAGACCACCGAGGAGATCATCAAGGAAAACGGCGCGACCGTGAAGATCACGCTCGATCTCGCGGGGGGAGTCTCGAGCGACAAGACGGTGCGATACCTCTATATCCATGAGGGTGCGCCTCTCGCCTTGCCGTGGGAGGAAACGGGCGGAAAGGGCATCATCAACCCGCCCGCGCGGGACGGGTACCGTCTCGAGGGCTTCTACCACGGGGAAAAGGACGAAGAGGGGAATATCACCTACGGCGCCAAGTGGGACCGCAGCGAGCGCTTCAGCGAGGATACCACGCTCTACGCGCGCTGGGTCTTGCCCTTTGTGTTCCGCGTGTTCGACGGGGAGGGGAACGTCCTCAAGGATTTCCCCGTCAACCCCGGGGACAAGTTCGACGCGAGCGACCGCGCCGCGGCGGCAGTCGACGGGTACACCTTCATCGCCTATTATAAAGACCAAGCTCTCACCGAGCCTTTGGACGGGGAGATCATCCACCCCGGGTACCCCGACGGCAAGACGTCGGAGAATGCTACGGAGGAAGATTATGTCTATCCCGTGTACGCCCGCTATGTGGAAGGGGTGTATAAAAAGGTGTATACCCCGAGCGACTTTACCTTCGCCGAAAACTATTGGCTCATAGGGGAGAACGGCGTCCTCGATTTCGAAGGCAAGAACTTTCCCGTTTTGCGCCAATTCACGGGCAAACTCGTCGGCAACGGGGTCACGATCAAGAATGCGGCCATCACGCGCGAGAACGCCGCGGACAGCGATCTCGGCCTGTTCGGAAAGCTCGTCGGCGCATCCCTCTCCGACGTCACCTTCGAAAACTGCACCTACAGCGTCAAGTTCACCCGCAAACCGCAGGGCGTAAGCGTCGTCAGAGCGGGCTTCCTCGCGGGCACGGCGGAAGGCACCGTCCTCACGAACGTCACCTTCCGGAATTGCGTAGTCGGCATCGAGATCGCGGGGTCGGGCGGGGGCAATCCCGTCGTTCCCTGTGAGTACGAGGACACGGAAAACCCGCTCTGGGCGAACCGCGCCGAAGACGCCTCGAGGGGCAACAGCCTGCAAGGCGTGGAAGGTACCGTTCAATTAAACGTCATTTAACAAAAAACTCTTAGGAGAATTCAGCTATGAAAAAGAAGTTCGCAACTGCACTTGCCGTCATGCTCGCCGGCTCCGTCGTGCTTCCCGTCGCGGCGTGCGGCGGCGGCACGGCTGCCCGCGATCCCGAAAAAGACCCGCTCGTTCTGAGTATCCAACCCGTCGAGATGCTGTTCAATCCCTTCTTCTCGACGGCGGGCACGGACTCGAGCGTCGTCGGCATGACGCAGACCTCCATGCTCTCCGCCGACCGCGAGGGCAACATTGCCTTCGGCGACGAGGAGCCTTGCGTCGTGAAAGACTACTCCATCCGCTACGAGAATAAGGACGGCTCTGCCGCGGCGAGCGGCTCGGAAGACGGGTTCTCCGTCTACCAGTTCGTCATCAAGAAGGGGATCAAGTTCTCGGACGGCGTCGACCTCACGATAAAGGACGTCCTCTTCAACCTCTATCTGTATCTCGACCCCGTTTACACCGGTTCGAGTACCATCTATTCCACCGATATCGTCGGGTTGGAGTATTACCGTTCGCTCGGCCTTTCCACTGGTGACGACAACAGGGAGTCCCCGATCGATACGACGGCTTCGACCAATGCCTCGCTGCGCTGGTCCAATCTTGCGGACTACATGACGAAAAGAGAGGAAGCGAGCATCCTCACCGAGGAAGAAGTCGCGCAGGCGAAAGCGGATGCGAAGGCCCTTGCCGAGCTGTTCAGGCAGGAAGTAAATAACGACTGGACGAGCGCGGGGGAGAGCCTCGAGAACTACCAAAAGGAATACAACGTCACCGAGCAGTGGGAGGTCTACCTCCTCCTCGAGGGCGTCATGAGTGTCAAGGTCGAAAACGGAAAGCCCAAGAAGACGAACGGCAAGTACGATATCGACGAGCAGACGATCCCCGACGAGCTTACCGCGCACGATCAGGCGACCATGACGGACTTTGCCTTCGATTACTATCAGGGCAACGCCGCCCTCAACGGGGAGGGGCGGGGGAGCCTCACCAAGTTCGCCGAAGTCATGGGCTGGGCTTCCGGTTCCACCCTCCGCAACAATATCACGGCGGAAGAGAGGAGTAAGGTCATCCAGCAGAATATCGAAAAGGGCGAATATCCCAAGACGGTCAGCGGGATCACGGTCGTCAAGGGCGACGAGTTCGTCTCCTCCGCGGAGAGCAAGCAGAAGACCGCGTACGACGAAAGCTACGACGTTCTGCAGATCCGCGTGAACGGCATCGACCCCAAGGCGGTGTGGAACTTCGGGTTCACCGTCGCGCCCATGCACTACTATTCGGATGCGTCGCTCTCTTCCGAGTACGATGAGACGGTGGACTACCACGTCTTCAACGCGCCCGGCACGGACGGGTACGACGAGAACAAGGCCACGAGTTTCGGCTTCCCGATGGGGGACTACCGCTACATGACGCAGGTCGTGCAGGCGCGCAACCACGTCCCGATGGGCGCGGGCATCTATAAGGCAACCAACTATGCGGGCGCCTCCGAGTTCTCCGCCCTCAACGGCACCACGACGGGCAACTTCTACGACGGCAGCATGGTGTATTACGAGCGCAACCCCTACTTCTACACGACCTTTGCGGAGACGACCACCGAGGAGAGCAACGCCAAGATAAAATACATGCGCTACAAGATCGTCGATACGACCAACGTCCTCAACGCTCTCGTGAAGAAGGAGATTGACTACGCCGACGTGGGCGCCACGCCCGAGAACCAGAACGAGGTCACGAGCCATTCCTCCTTCCTCACGCAGGCCATGACCAAGACGAACGGCTACGGCTATATCGGGATCAACGCCAAGTTCGTGCAGAACATTTATATCAGAAGGGCGATGATGTCCGTCATGGACGCGAGCCTCGTGAAGTCCTACTATCCCGGCACCCTGTCGAGTACCCTCACCCGTCCCATGACGACCTGTTCGTGGGTCTATAACAATGAGGACGGCACCGTTTGGGACCCCGAAGCCGTCTACTCTTTCAGCATCAAAGATTACGACGATCCCGCAAAGAAGGAGGATTCTCTCAAAGAGTATCACAAGTGGATGGACATGGCAAGCTCTGCGGGTATTTTGCGGACCAACGCGAGCGGCATCTATGAGTACAGGACGGATACGGGTTGGAAGCCCTTGAAGTTCACCTTTACCATCGCGGGCGGAACGGACGATCACCCCGCCTATCAGACGCTCGCCGCCGCCATGCGCGTCCTCAACGACAACGGCTGGCAGATCACCATCAACCCCAACTCCCGTGCGCTCACCGAGCTTTCCACGGGCAGCCTTGCGATCTGGTGCGCCGCATGGTCCTCGACCATCGACCCCGATATGTTCCAGGTCTACCACATGGAATCCAAGGCGACGAACACCCTCGCATGGGGGTACGATTGGATCAAGTCGAACAGCTCCGACCTCGCGCAGGAGGACTATACGATCCTCAGCGATCTCTCCGATCTCATCGACGCGGGCCGTTCGGTGAACGAGCAGTCCGAGCGCAGCACCATCTACCGCGAGGCGCTCGATAAGCTCATGGAGCTTGCCGTGGAATTCCCGCTCTATCAGAGAAACGATCTGTATGTTTACAACAAGACCGTCATCGACGAGAAGACGGTCAATCAGGCGCCGACTTCTTACAGCAGCCCCTTGGACGAGATCTGGAAGGTGGAATACCTCAAGTAACGGAAGGAGAAGCGGATGTTCAAGTATATCGTTAAGCGGATCCTCATCTCGCTTATCGTCATTTTCGGGGTGACCTTCATCACCTATGCGCTGTTCCGACTGATGCCGGATAACTATGTGCATGCCAAATTCGCGGCGCAGTCCGCCACCAACCCGAATTGGGAGGAACAGGCACAGCGCGTGGAACACCTGTACGGACTTGATCTGAACGTCTTTATCGGGTATTTCCATTGGCTCGGAAACGCATTGAAAGGGGATTTCGGGTATTCGTTTATCGACGGATCCGTCGTCACGCAGAAGATCAAGGATTCCCTCCCCGTCTCCTTCGTCATGTCGCTCATCGTCACCGTGCTGCAGATCGCGATCGCGCTCCCGCTCGGCATCAGGGCGGCGGTCAACCAATACGGGCCGACGGACTATATCACGACCGTGTTTACCATGCTCGGCATCTCCCTGCCATCCTTCTTCTTTTCGGGGATCGTCATCAAGATATTCGCGGTGGACCTCGGCTGGTTCGACGCAAGCCTCGGGCTGCAATCGGGGAACTTTACGGGGAGCGGCTGGGATCTCTTCTGGAACCAGGCATGGCACCTCGTTCTGCCCATCTTCGTCAGCACCGTTTTAAGCCTCGGCGGACTGATGCGCTATACGCGCACGAACATGCTCGAGGTCTTGAATGCGGACTATATCCGCACGGCGCGCGCGAAGGGCGTGAAGAAGCGCGATATCATCTACAAGCACGCCTTCAAGAACACCGCCATCCCGCTCGTCACCATGTTCTCGGGCATCCTTGCGGGCCTGTTCTGCGGGTCTATGATCATCGAACAGATCTTCGGCATACAGGGCATCGGCTACCAATCCTATGTGGCGACGACGCAGGGCGATATCCCGTTCGTCATGGCATACAACACCTTCATCGCGGTTTTAACGGTACTCGGGATCTTCCTTTCGGATATCCTCTATGCCATCGTCGACCCGCGCGTAAAACTCGGGAAATAGCAGGATAAAGTATGGAAAACGAAGAAAAGACTCCCGCGGTATCCGAAAGCGCATCCGAAAAATCCGCGGAACAGAACACAGAACCCGCCCCCGCAAAGGAGGAGAGCGCGGCAGCCGCCCCCGCAAAGGAGGAGGCTCTCTCCGACCGCGTCAAGGTATTAAGCCCCGCGCGGCTCGTCCTCAAGCGGTTTTTCCGCTCGAAGCTCTCCGTCATCGGGCTTGTGACGCTCCTCGTCCTCTACCTCGTCTGTTTCATCGGTCCGCTCTTTTCGGACAAGGACTATGCGACCATCGATTACGACGGCCCTCCGACCGCGCAATCCACGGAGATCACCTACACCGTCAACGGCGAGACGTACACCATGTACGACGTCACGTATACCGACTCCATCAACCTGAAGGCCTATCCGAGCGCGGAGCATTGGCTCGGCACGGATGAAAACGGGCGCGACGTTCTGCTCCGCGTGCTGTACGGCGGGCAGATTTCGCTCACCATCGGGATCGTCGTCGTCGTCCTCGAGACCTTGATCGGCGTCATCCTCGGCGGGATCGCGGGCTACTTCGGGAAGTGGGTAGACCAGATCATCATGCGCATTGTGGATATCTTCTACTGTATTCCGCAAATGCCCATTCTGCTCATATGCAGCGCCATTCTTTCGGCAAACGAGGTGAACGGGATCGCACGGATCTATTGGCTGTGTCTCGTCCTCGTGCTGTTCGGCTGGGCGGGAACGGCAAGGCTCGTGCGGGGGCAGATCCTGTCTCTTCGGGAGCAGGAGTTCATGCTCGCGGAACGCTCGATGGGCGTTCCCGTGTGGCGCAAGATCTTCCTGCACCTCATCCCCAACGTTCTGCCCCTCCTCATCGTACAGATGACGCTCGGCCTCGGCAGCGTCATTCTCACGGAGTCCACGCTCTCCTATCTCGGGCTTGGCGTTCCCATCCCGTATGCGACATGGGGGAACATTATACAGGCGCTTCGCGATTTCACCACATTGCAGTATCACTTCCACATTTGGGGACCTCCCGGGATCTGTATCATGCTTGCCGTGTTGAGTTTCAACTTTGTCGGCGACGGGCTTCGGGACGCGTTCGACCCCAAGATGAAGAAGTAGGGAAGGATCATGAAAGAACAAGTGCAGGAAGAATTGCAGCAAGAGGAGAAGGTTCCCGCTCCCCCCAAGAAGGAAAATTCCTTTGTCGCCGGTGCAAGAAAGCTCTTTCAGGCGGGGATCCCCCGCAAGTCGCTCTTCACCTACGAGAACACTCCTCCCACGGAGGAGGAGCTGCGGGCAAATATCCTCATCGTCAACCACCTGAAAAAGTATTTCCCCGTCGAGAGCAATCTCATCGGGCAGCCCATCCGCTACCTCAAGGCAGTGGACGACGTTTCCCTGCGCATTCCGTACGGGAAGACGCTCGGCATCGTCGGCGAGAGCGGCTGTGGCAAGACGACGCTCGGGAGGACTCTTCTCGGTCTGTACGACAAGACCGCGGGGGAGGTGTATTTCGACGGGAAGAACGTCACAAAGTACCGCGAACGGCAGATGAACTCCATCCGCAAGGATATGCAGGTCGTCTTTCAGGACCCGTATTCCTCCCTCTCGCCCCGCTTCACGGTGGGGGGCATCATCAGCGAGGGCGTTGCGGTACACAAGATCGTGCCGCGCGCCGAGATCAAGGATTACGTCGTCGCCCTCATGGAGCGGTGCGGGCTTCAGCCGCAGTACTACGAGCGCTATCCCTATGAGTTCTCGGGCGGACAGCGGCAGCGTATCTGCATTGCGCGGGCGCTCGCCGTAAAGCCCAAATTCGTCGTGTGCGACGAGCCCGTCTCCGCGCTCGACGTCTCCATTCAGGCGCAGATCCTCAACCTGCTGCGCGAACTCCAGAAGGAGATGCGGCTCGCCTATATGTTCATTTCCCACGATCTTTCCGTCGTGCAGCATGTGTCGGACGACGTCGGCGTCATGTATCTCGGGAGCATGGTGGAGTGCGGCCCCACGGAGCGCATTTTCAGCAACCCCATGCACCCGTACACGAAGTCCCTTCTCTCCGCCGTGCCCATCCCCGATCCCCGCAGCAAGCGCAAGAGGATCATTCTGCAAGGCTCCATCCCGAGCCCCGCAAACCCGCCTGCGGGCTGCCGTTTCCACACCCGCTGCCCGGAATGCATGGAGATCTGCAAGACGCAGCCGCCCGTGTACCGCGAGTACGAACCGGGGCATGCGTGCGCATGTCATCTCTATCCGCAGGAGTGAGTCATGAAAGACAAGAAAACAGGCTATATCGGGTTCGGCGAATCCCGAAGGATCGCCAAATACAACAGAAAGCAGATCCGCTATTTCGAAAAGCTGAAGAAGCGCAAGCATATCCCCGAATCGGAATACACCGTTTCGATGCGCGACGAGGGGAATATCGTCGAGTTCGACGATCTCCACACCTTCTTTTTCACGGACGCGGGCACCGTTAAGGCGGTGGACGGGGTGAGTTTCGATATCCCTGCGCACTCCACGGTCGGCGTCGTGGGGGAGAGCGGCTGCGGCAAATCGGTCACCTCGCTTTCCCTCCTCCGCCTCGTGCAGGCGCCGCTGGGGCAGATCGTCTCGGGCAGCATCCGCTACCGCACGAAGGACGGCAAGGCATACGATATCGCCAAATTGCCGCAGGACATGATGGAAAAGATCAGCGGCAAGGAGATCTCCATGATCTTTCAGGAGCCGATGACGAGCCTCAATCCCGTGTTTACGATCGGCTACCAGCTCGACGAGGTCTCCCTTCTCCATATCGAGGGGGCGACGAAGGCTTCCGCCAAGGAGAAGTCCATCGAGATGCTCAAGCTCGTCGGGATCGCGAATGCGGAGGGCGTCTACAAGAGCTATCCCCACGAACTCTCGGGGGGCATGCGGCAGCGCGTGATGATCGCGATGGCGCTCTGCTGCCACCCCAACCTCATCATTGCGGACGAGCCGACGACCGCGCTCGACGTCACCATCCAAGCGCAGATTTTGGACCTGCTGCGCGAACTCAAGGAGAAGCTCGACAGCTCTATCATGCTCATCACGCACGACCTCGGCGTCATCGCGGAAATGGCGGATCACGTCGTCGTCATGTATGCGGGCAAGGTGATCGAGACGGGGAACGTCTTCGAGATCTTCGACCACCCGAGCCACCCCTACACCATAGGGCTTCTCAAGAGCAAGCCCGTCATCAACAAGAAGGTAGACGAGCTGTATTGCATCAAGGGGCGCGTCCCGAGCGCCGTCGATCTCCCCGACTATTGCTACTTCCGCGACCGCTGCGATATGTGTACCGCCGCCTGCGCGGGCAAGTACCCGGGGTTCGTACAGCTCTCGCCCACGCACAAAGTCGCCTGCCACCTCTACGACGGAAAGGGCATGGAGCAGGACAAAGAGTGATCTGCAATACCTATTGACCGAGGAAAAAGCACTGCGCGCGGTGCTTTTCTTTTTTGCCGAAAAATGGGCAAAATGGGGGAATGGGGTAGGAAAAACGGTGCATGCAGTGCGGCATACGCCGTTTTTTCATGCAAGGCCGTCGGCGGGAAGAGAAGGGAGAAGAAGGGGCGGTTCTTCTGCGGTATGCGCGCGCGGGCGGCATAGCAAGCAGGGACATGTGCGGGGGAGGCATAGCAAGAGGTGCATGTGCGCGGACGGCATAGCACAAAGGGGCAAAGCAAACAGTAGTACACACAAAGGGGCGTAGCATAAAAATGAGAGCGGGGGAGACGGAAGGGCAAGAGGACGGCGGGGCGGATTTTACAGTCCGTAATACTTTTTGTCAAATTTTGGAGAGAAAATGCACAAATCTTCTGAATATTTTTGTGCAAATGCACAATCTTTTTTCCTATTCTTGACAGTGCCCACGGGGGGGGGTAAGATTGCTACGGAGGCATTCTCCGAAAAAAATGAAAAGGGGTATCGGAATGGCAAAGAGACTGAAAACATTCTGGCTCTTGACGGCCGCCGTAATGGGCATGACGCTCGTTCTCGGCGCCTGCGGCAAGACCGAAACGCACGACCATGTGTGGGACGAGGGCACGGTAACGGCGGCGCCCACCTGCACGGCGTCCGGCATGAAGACGTACAAATGCACGGTGAAAGACTGTAAGGTGACGAAGTCGGAGCCTCTGCCCGCGGCGCACCGCTGGGTGGCGCAGGCGGATAACCGTCTTCCCTCCCTTTACACGGACGGCGAGATTCACTCCGTCTGTGCCGTCTGCGGGACGGAGAAGTCCGAGACGGTGAAGGCCCATGCCGACTTTGCGGAGGAGTTCTACACCAATATCTCCGGGGCGACCGATTGGCTCTACGGCTACGTTTCCGATTACAGCGCCTCCGCGGAGACGTTGGACTTCACCCGCATCCAGAGCGTGAAAGACAGCGAAACGGCGATCTGGGCGGCGGAAGGCGTGGAGATCGGCGCGGGTTACATAAAGTCCGAGGGGAATGCCGCCGTCGGGTTCAAGTTCGCGGGCGCAGTCCCTCCCGATGTCACGGCGAACGTCTCCGTCTCCTTTACGGGGAAGAGCGCGAAGACCAACCTCGATGCGCACCTCGTCTGGACCGATGGGGCGGGTACCGTCAAAAAGACGGAAGAACTCAACAAAGACGGCAAGAAGGATTGGAGCTTTGAAAATGCCGCGCCCTATGCGGCCGTGCAGGGCGATCTCTTCTACCTCGTCTTTACCAACAAGGGCGAAAAGAGCGAGGCGTCGGGCAGCCTCACCTTCACCGTTTCCGCACCCTGTGTCCACATTTGGGACGACGGCGTGGAAAAGCAGGCAGTCAGCTGCAAGCAAGAGGGCAAGGTCGAGAGGACCTGCCTCGTCTGCGGCGTGAAATTTACGGATACCGTTGCGAAACTCCCGCATACGTTCAACGGTGACGGGGAAGTGACGAAGGAGGCCTCCTGCACGCAGGAGGGCATCCGCACGAAGACGTGCAGCGAGTGTCAAGAAACGGTAACGGAGACCATTCCCAAGACCCCGCATGACTATGTGGAGGACACGGTCGTAGAAGCGACCACGCAGGCGGCGGGCAAAGTCACCTATAAGTGCAGTCACTGTGAGGACGTGTACGAACAGACGCTTGCGCAGAAAGTTGAAGGGCAGGTCGCCGACTTCAAGCGGGAGTTCACCACGGGCATTCAGAGAGAGTGGAAGTACGGCTACGGCAGCTGGGATTTCGGCGCCAACAAATACAGCTTCACCCAAGCAACCGAAAAGAACAACGAGGCTTGGCTCGTCGGCGGCGGCGTCGAGATCAAGGGCGGCTGGCTCCGCAACGAAGGCGGCGATGATCGCATTATCATTCAATATACCTATCAGGAGAACACGGCACAGGACGTCAAAATCCTTGTCAACTTCAAGGGTTCGAACGAGACGGATACCGGTATTTCCTGCAGGCTTTACGTCTTCGATAAGGACGGCAACGTCAAGCTCGGCGACCTTGTGTACGACTTCGCGACGTCGGAATTCTTCAAGAGCGGCAACACCGATGCTTGGGGACACTCCGTCAAAGTGCATCTCGAAAAAGGAGACTATGTCGGCGCGTTCTTCTGGAACGAAAAGAGCGGCTGGGCGCACGGCTCGTTCGATATGACGATTTACGAGGCGACTGCGGATATGCCGTTCTACAACACCTCCGCCGTCACCGATTTCCAAGCGCGCGGCGAGGGCGAAAACGGCTGGGCGTACGGCTATACAAATGACTACGATTTCGGCAACAATACCTATACATTCAACCATCTCAACGGCAAGAGCGGCGACAATAACGGAGATTACGGCGGAAGAAGATGGTATCTCGAGAACGAATATGTGGAGTTCTTCCGTCACGAAGTGAAGAGCGTTCGCGGCGGCAATGCGGCAATTCGCTACACCATGCCCGAAGACCAAAAAGTGAATATCTTTACCCGCTTCCAAAGCAACAGCGAGAGCATCCACCTCTCCGGAAGGATCCTGATCCAAAAAGCAGACGGAACGCTTGTCCAAGACCCGACGTTCATCGCCGGTGCGGGGATCACGTATTGGGAAAAGACGCTTGAAAACCTGCAGCTCGAAAAGGGGACGACGATCACGCTCATCTTCTTCAATGAGGCAAGTGGCGAAGACCCCACCGGTCACTACGATTTCAAGATCACCAAGGCATAAGGTAAGGAGGGAAAAATCATGAAAATCAAGACGAAAAATCTTCTTCTCATTTCTCTCGCGGGCGTGATGGCGGGTTCGCTCTGCTTCGGCCTCACCGCTCTCGCAAAGCCCGAAAAGGCAAGTGCGGCGGAGTTCACGTTTGACCTCACTGCCGACTATGCGGGCGCGTACAGAAACCGCCTCGCCTATTCCGCGCGCCGCGGCTGGAACAACGACCCCAACGGTCTTCTCTATGTAAACGGCACGTGGCACATGTACTATCAATACAACTACGACAAGAGTTCCAACAAGACTTGGACGGGTTGGGGAAATATGAGTTGGGGCCACGCCACAAGTACCGACCTCGTTCATTGGACGGAACAGCCCGTCGCCATTCCCGCGCATGCGATCGATAAGGACGACAGCTCCGTCGTCTACGACTCCGCCTTCTCGGGCAGTGCGGTCTACGACGAGAACAACACGAGCGGCCTCTTCGAAACGGGTACCGACGGCAAGGTGAAAGAGGGGCAGGGCATCGTCGCCGTGTTTACCGAACCTTCCGATAACCAGCACCAGGTGCTTGCGTACAGCAAGGACAACGGGCAGAGCTTCACCCTCAAAAAAGTCATTCTCCCCGCAGACGGCGCGTGGAGCAACAACGACGGCGAATTCCGCGATCCCAAGGTGTTCCGCTGTGAAGAACTCGATAAGTGGCTCCTCATCGTGGGCGGCGGCGAGGCGAGAATGTTTGCCTCCGATAACCTTCTCGATTGGACGTTTATCGGCGGAACGGGTTTCTGGGGGGAATGCCCCGACCTCTCCCGCTATGAGGTAGACGGCGAAACGAAGTATGTGCTTGCCATCTCCCCCGAGGACAAGGACAACAGCCACAAGTACAACAAGACCACCCGCTACGATACCTACTATCCCGCCGAGTATTACATTGTGGGAACGCTCGACGTAAGGGGCTCTTCCATGCCGACGAGGGGGCGGAGTTCACGAAGATGCACGAGGGCATCGACTGCTACGCCATCCAGACGTGGAACAACTCCCCCGACGGCAAGGTGTATGCTTTGAGTTGGGGCGCTTCGTGGAAGGCGGATTTCGAGAATATCCGCGGAACGTACAACGGCGGCATGTCCATCGTCACCGAACTCGGCCTTGTGAAGGAGAACGGCAAATACGTCCTTACCCGCAACCCCATCGACGGATTCAAGACGCTGCGCGACGGCACATGGAAGACGGTGGACGGCACGGTCAAGGCGGGTGCAAACGCGCTCGCGGGCGTCAAGGCGGACGTCGCCGATATCGAAGCGGAACTCGATTTTACGGGCAGCATCGCAAATACGGCGGAGCTTGATCTCCGCGTCTCCGAGGCGGAGCGCATCAGGGTAATCTACGACGTGCCCTCCGAAACGTTGACGCTCGACCGCTCCGAAAGCTCCTTGAACGTGCAGGATAGGGAGCTGTTCGCCGTTCCCTATTCCAAGAAAGTCCCGCTCGAAAACGGCAAACTTTCCCTCCGCATTTTGCTCGACAGGGGATTTGTTAACCTGTTCGCGAACAGGGGAGAGGCGAGCTTCTTCTCCGTCGTGTTCCCCTCGGCAAGCTCCGACGGCATGGTGCTTACGGGCGACGCCGACTACAAGGCGAAAGTGAACGTCTACAAGATGAATGCAATCTTCGAGACGGCGGCGGACAATGAGTTTATCGTCACGACCGATAAGATCGACGGCGCGGTGGGTCTCACCTATCCCGTCATCGCCTCCTCCTTCGGCAAGAATTTCGACCCCTCCAAGGTGAAGTACACCGTCACCGAGGGGCAGGACAATATCCGCCTCGAACAGCACAACGAGTTCGCCTATATCACCCTTTTGCAGAAGGGCACGAGCGATAAATTCGGCCACTCCAAGGTGAAGGTAAGCTACGGCTCCGAGGAGAAATTCATCGACCTCTATATCTACGGCAACGGCTATGTGAGTGACGTGGACTTCAACCGCCGCTCCTTAAACAGCGGGTTCGGCTATATCGGCGACAACGGCTTCCGCCTCGAAAGCGACGGGGACGGCTTCCGCTTCTCGGACAGCTATGCAAAGGATATGGTCTACTCGGCCGAGTTCACCCCCGAAGCAGGCTCGGCCGCGGCGGCGCTCGTATTCGGCGCAAGCCCCAACTACACCTCTTTCTGGTGCGCGACGGCGGACTTCGGCGGCGTGATCAAGATCTGGGGCAAGGGCTTCGGCGAGACGCAGGGCGATAAGGTCATGAAAGAGGCGAACTACAACCTCATCAAAGACAGGAAGTTCAAACTCACCCTTGTTGTGATCGGCGATACGGCGAACGTATTCGTAAACGACGATACGGCGCCCGCTCTTACCTGCACGCTCGAAGGCTACCGCGGGGGGCTCGTCGGCGTCAACGTATTCAACGGGAAGTTCGATATCAACAACGTCAAGCTCCGCAACGCCGTGACCCCCGAGGGCGGGCTGTATGTCGGCGCCTCCGCCGTAACGAAAGTGGAGAATGTGACGGATGCGGAGAACGCGGTCGCCCTCACGGAGGGGCAGTACAGCGTGGAGGGCGGCGTGCTTTCCCTCGCTCCCGCATACGCCGAAACCCTCACGGCGGGGACCAAGTACACCTTCAAGGCGACGACCTCCCGCGGCGAGTACACATGGGAGTACACGAGGACCGCGCCCGCACCCGCTTCCGTAAAGGCGACGGCCGAACTCAGCGAGTATCGGGCGGGCGAGGAGATCGGGATCCTGCTCGACGGCACCGCCAAAGTATCCGCCCTCACCGTGGACGGCGCGGAGACGGCGTTTACGCAGAGCGGCACAAGGATCACCCTCTCCGCCCAAGGCCTCACGGCGGGCAACCACACCGTGAAACTCACGACCGACCTCGGCGTTCTCGAGACAGTGATCACGGTCTCGGCGGCGGCCGAAAAGGGGTGCGGCGGTTCCATTGCCCTCGGCGGCGCGGCACTCGCGGCGATCGCGGCAGGCACGGCGGCGGCCGTGCTGCTGAAGCGGCGCAGAGCGGAGAAATAAGCAACAAGCAAAAGATTGCAAAAAGCCTTTCCCCCGACCTCGCGGCCGGGGGGAATTTTTACGCGTTTCAAAAAACCCTGCAATACAGCGAGACGGACTTCCAAACGGAAGTCCGTCTCGCTGGTTGAGCGTTTGCTTCCAAATCCGAACTCAATTCTTCTTCCAATTCCCGCAGAGATACCTCTTTTGTCCCGTCCTTGAAGTTAAATACAAAGACGATTTTGTCATCGAAGAGGTATATGCTGTTTACAAACCCGTCGATCAAACGCTTTCGGCTCTCCAAATCATTGGGATCAATGTCGCGGAAACGGGTGATCCAAAATGTGATATGCTCTTTTGTGATTTCGGGGCGTTGCAGTTCTTCGCTCATTATGGCGACTTGCAATTCCTTCTTCGTCGCTTCCAATTCGTCGAGCCGCTGTTTCGTCGATTCGTTGAAGATGCCCTGCTGAATGGCGTTGAGCATATTTTGGATGAAGGTCTCCGTTTCCGCAAGCCGCGCTTTGAGTTGCGGGAGGAGGGTGTTCTCCTGCGCCAACAGGTCGAGGATCACGTCGGCAATATCTTCGATGAGCGCGTCGTCCATGATGATCTTCATCGTGTATCGGATGACAAGATCCTCGATCCAATCCTTTTTGACGGCTTTTTTATCACAGCCCTTGTGCCGCTTCGCGTTAGAGCATTTATAATAGTGGTAGACCGATTTGCCCTTGCTCGTTCCCGCTTCGCCCGCCATGAACGCGCCGCATTTTCCGCACCGTAATTTTGTCGTTAAAATGTAGTCGTCCTCTGCCTTATGGCGCGCGGGCGCTTTTTGATTTTTCGCCATCTTTTTTTGAACGCGCTCGAAGAGTTCCTCCGAAATAATTGCGGGAAAGGCGTTCGGCTTGACGATCTCACGGAAACGATATTCTCCGAGATAGCGGCGGTTTTTCAACATATGATGAATGATATTGAGGGAGAAGGGGTTTCCCTTGACGGATTTGATCCCGCGGCGGTTAAAATC